>NZ_JBFUJB010000023.1:0-239386 GCF_056401575.1 Rhodococcus sp. P4_E4
GGCGGCTGCGGTCTTGGCCGGAGCCTTCTTGGCGGGAGCCTTGGTGGCAACCGTCTTCTTGGCTGCGGTCTTGGCCGGAGCCTTCTTGGCGGGAGCCTTGGTGGCAACCGTCTTCTTGGCTGCGGTCTTGGCCGGAGCCTTCTTGGCGGGAGCCTTCGCGGCAACCGTCTTCTTGGCTGCGGTCTTGGCCGGAGCCTTCTTGGCCGGAGCCTTCTTGGCTGCGGTCTTCTTGGCAGCAGCCTTCTTGGCTGCAGCCTTGGTGGCCGGTGCTGCTACGCCACGCTTGACTGCCGGGCCGGTGGCCGGAAGCTTCTGTCCACCAGCGATAACAGCCTTGAACTGCGCACCCGGACGGAAAGCCGGAACCGACGTCGGCTTGACCTTGACGGTCTCGCCCGTACGCGGGTTGCGTGCAACACGTGCTGCACGACGACGCTGCTCGAAGACTCCGAAGCCGGTGATGGTCACGCTCTCGCCACGGTGGACGGCGCGGACGATGGTGTCCACGACGTGCTCCACTGCGTCGGTCGCTGTGCGCCTGTCCGAACCCAGCTTTTCAGTCAGAACATCGATGAGCTCTGCCTTGTTCATTGAAATTCCTCCGCTAATTGTGGTCCACCGTCGGACCGACTGAGAACCACGGTAAACCTGATAACGGCAAGAGTCTATGTGCCACGCCAATTCTCATTCAACGTGACTGCGAAATGGTGACCTATTTCTCTTCCCGCGCGGAGTTGCGGATTTCGGTTCAGCCCTGCGAAATTCGGGCTGGAAGGGTAGTCGGTTTCCATGAAGGCCTTGACTTTTCGAACTCGGAAATCGCTTCTACCTGCCGCAATGTCAGTCCGATGTCGTCGAGACCCTCCAGCAGACGCCACCGTGTGTAGTCGTCAATATTGAACGGCACCACCGTAGTTCCGGCGCTCACGGTCCGATTCTCGAGATCTACTGTCAATTCCAGTCCGGGCTGCTCTTCGAGCAACTTCCAGAGCAATTCGACGTCGCTCTGCTCGACCTGTGCCGCTACGAGACCGGCTTTTCCGGCGTTCCCGCGGAAGATGTCGGCGAACCGGGAAGCGATGACGACCCGAAATCCGAAGTCGGAGAGAGCCCACACGGCATGCTCACGCGAAGAGCCCGTGCCGAAATCGGGACCGGCTACGAGGACACTTCCCTTGTCGTACGGAGCCAGATTGAGAATGAAGTTGGGGTCGGTGCGCCAGCCTGCAAACAGCCCGTCCTCGAATCCCGTGCGCGTCACCCGTTTCAGGTACACGGCAGGGATGATCTGATCGGTATCGACATTCGAGCGTCGCAGCGGGACGCCGATACCCTTGTGCGTGGTAAAGGATTCCATCGAAATTCTCCTCGAGATGGTAAGTGGGTCAGACCAGATCGGCCGGTGCCGAGAGCGTTCCGCGGACCGCAGTGGCAGCCGCGACGAGCGGGGAAACCAGATGGGTCCGACCGCCTTTACCCTGTCGGCCTTCGAAATTCCGGTTGGACGTCGATGCCGAACGCTCGCCGGGAGCAAGCTGGTCAGGGTTCATTCCCAAGCACATCGAGCAACCGGCCTGGCGCCATTCGGCCCCTGCCGCCGTGAAGATTTCACCGAGACCTTCACTTTCGGCTTGAGCACGCACCCGCATCGAGCCGGGAACGATGAGCATCCGAACGCCCTCTGCCACATGGCGACCCTCGAGCACCTCGGCCACCGCGCGCAGATCTTCGATGCGTCCGTTGGTGCACGAACCGACGAAGACGGTGTCGACAGCAACATCCCGAAGCGCCATGCCGGCGTCGAGACCCATGTAGGTGAGCGCCTTCTCGGCAGCCTGACGCTCGCTCTCGTCGACGATCAGTTCCGGATCGGGAACACGGTCACCGAGCGGTGCACCCTGTCCCGGATTGGTTCCCCACGTGACAAAAGGCGTCAATGCGCTTGCGTCGATGTGGACCTCGTTGTCGAATTCGGCGCCCTCGTCGGTCTTGAGCAACTCCCACGCGGCGACGGCTTCGTCCCACTCTGCGCCCGACGGTGCATGCGGACGGCCCTTGATGAACTCGTAAGTGATCTCGTCCGGTGCGATCATGCCCGCACGGGCTCCGGCCTCGATCGACATGTTGCAGATGGTCATACGAGCTTCCATCGACAGTTTGCGAATGGCCTCGCCGCGGTACTCCAGGACGTAGCCCTGGCCGCCGCCGGTGCCGATCTTGGCGATGACTGCCAGGATCAAGTCCTTGCTCGTGACGCCAGGAGGCAGCTCGCCGTCGACCGTGATCGCCATGGTCTTGAAGGGGCGCAACGACAATGTCTGCGTCGCCATCACGTGCTCGACCTCGCTGGTGCCGATTCCCATTGCGAGCGCACCGAATGCGCCGTGCGTCGACGTATGACTGTCGCCGCACACCACGGTGGTTCCCGGCTGAGTCAGGCCGAGCTGCGGTCCGACCACATGCACGATGCCCTGATCGAGATCGCCCATGCGGTGCAAGCGAACTCCGAACTCCTCGCAATTTCGGCGCAAGGTGTCGACCTGAGTCTTGGACACGGGATCGGCGATCGGCTTGTCGATGTCGATCGTCGGAACGTTGTGGTCCTCGGTGGCGATCGTCAGGTCGGGACGCCGCAACGGGCGTCCGGCCAAGCGAAGTCCGTCGAATGCCTGCGGGCTCGTCACTTCGTGAACGAGGTGGAGATCGATGTAGATGAGGTCGGGATCCTGCCCCTCCCCTTTCACGACAACGTGGTCGTCCCACACCTTCTCGGCGAGAGTGCGTGCTTTCTGTGCCATGTCTTCCACCTCTGTACGTAGCCTCGCGTCGGCGGACTACGGGCTGGCCCGCCGCGCGTGAAGTAGGTCCCCAGCCCTCGCAGCAGATGCAGGCTGCCCCTAGGAAATGCACTAGCCCTTCTGTAAATGCGCTAGTCCACCAGGAAATGCGCTATCATCCCACTATGCGAGAAACTGGTATCGACCTATGAGACAGCATAGCGGCATCGGCGTCCTGGACAAAGCAATGGGCGTTCTTCATGCAGTAGCTGAGGAACCGTGCAGCCTCACCGAACTCTGTGCACGAACCGGTTTGCCGCGCGCGACCGCCCATAGACTCGCCGTCGGTCTCGAAGTCCATCGACTCCTCACACGCGACTCGGATGGTCAGTGGTGCCCAGGGCCCGGACTCGCCGAACTCGCTGCCACCGCTAATGATCCACTCATTGCTGCGGCCGGACTCATCCTCCCCCGCCTTCGCGAAATCACCGGCGAAAGCGTCCAGCTGTACCGCCGGGAAGGCACCCAACGCATCTGCGTCGCGTCGATGGAACCGCCCACGGGCCTTCGCGACACAGTTCTCGTCGGGGCCAGGCTGCCGATGAATGCCGGTTCCGGCGCCAAGGTCCTTCTCGCATGGGCAGATCCACAAACCCAACGGACCGTTCTCGCCGATGCGTCGTTCGGCGAACGAGTGCTCCTCGAGGTTCGCCGGCGCGGCTGGGCACAGAGTGCAGCCGAACGTGAGCCGGGTGTCGCCAGCGTCGCGGCTCCTGTCCGAGACTCGGCAGGCGCTGTCATTGCCGCGATTTCGGTCTCCGGCCCCATCGATCGGATGGGTAGACGACCGGGAGCCCGCTGGGCGGCGGACCTTCTCGCAGCTGCCGAAGCGCTCCACAAGCGTCTGTAATTCGTGACACAGTAAGGCCTTCAGATCCTCGAGCACGTAGGAGTACGACGCGACCATGGCAGGAAAGCAGCGTAGTCAGATCACGATGACCGAGGCCGAAATTTCGAGCTTCGTCGAAAAGAGCCGTACGGCAACGATGGCGACGTTGAGCGCCGACGGAATGCCTCACCTGATCGCGATGTGGTTCGCGATAGTCGACGGCGAAATCTGGTTCGAAACCAAAGCCAAGTCGCAGAAGGCGGTCAATCTTCGCCGGGACACCCGTATGTCCGTCCTGATCGAAGACGGTCTGACGTACGACACGCTGCGAGGAGTCTCGATGGAGGGCACCGGAGTGATCGTCGAGGATCCGGGGGCTCTCTTTGCCGTGGGAATCAGTGTCTGGGAGCGATACACGGGCCCGTACACGGAGGATCTCCGCCCGGCCGTCGACGCGATGCTCCACAAGCGCGTCGCGGTACGGTTCGTTCCCGATCGAACTCGTTCGTGGGATCACCGCAAGCTCGGGATGCCTGCGATGCCTCTTTCCGGTTCTACTGCACCATCGCCGTAGACCCCGAGATTCGTGAAGCGAAATTCACGAGCTTTCGAATTCGGGCCGGCGTAGTTTCACCAACAGGCCCAACAACAAGGAGTGAGCATATGAGCGATCTCGACAGCAACACCCCGTCAGAACCCGAATCCCAATCGGAGGAAACCAAACGAAAGTTCCGTGAAGCCCTCGAACGGAAGAATCATCAGAACGCCAAATCGACCGACCATCGCGACGGACAGTCCAAGGTCCACAACACGCATGGCCCGGCCGATCACAAGCGAGAGTTCCGCCGTAAGAGCGGATAGCCGATCGCGGACAACAGAGTGAGATGACGATCACCCCCAGTCGAATTCGACTGGGGGTGATCGTTTTTCGCATCGCCGGAAACATTTCCCATACATACGAAAAGACCCTCCGATCAATGATCGGAGGGTCTTTCCCTTGTAGCCCCGACGGGATTCGAACCCGCGCTACCGCCTTGAGAGGGCGGCGTCCTAGGCCGCTAGACGACGGGGCCAGGACACGCTTTTAAACGTGGTATTCAGTCTTGCTCTTGGATGCTCAGCAAGCTTAGCTTGTCTGAGTCCGGCCACAAAATCGACCGGATTTCCGCTGGGGTACCAGGACTCGAACCTAGAATGGCGGTACCAGAAACCGCTGTGTTGCCAATTACACCATACCCCAAGGTCTTGCTCACCAGCCTTGCCCGATCCGCTTCGCTGTTGTGCTCGGCGGCTCGTCTCCGGCCGAAAAGAAGATTACCAGTACCCCTGCCCCAAATACCAAATCGTATGGTCACGGAAGGTTTTTGCTTCATTTTCGGCCGGAAGACAGTCCGATCTAGGCAGTTACCGCTGCCCTACCGGCGCGCAACCGAGCAATCGAGACCTCACGACCGAGCAATTCCATCGACTCGTACAGCGGAGGGCTGATGTGAGAGCCGGTGATCGCGACCCGAACCGGAGCGAAGGCCTTACGCGGTTTGAGCTCCAGATCCTCGATGAGGGCCTTCTTGAGTGCTTCCTCGATACGGGCCGCAGTCCACTCCGAGGTGGCCTCGAGCGCCGCAAGAGACGCGTCCAGAACCGGACCAGCGTCTTCCTTCAGGTTCTTTGCCGCCGCGGCCGGATCGAGAGCAAACGACGCCTCGTCGACGAACAGGAACTTCAGCAGATCCCACGCGTCGGACAGGACGACGATGCGCGTCTGCACGAGGTCCGCCGCAACAGTGAACGTGGCTTCATCGACGTCGGCGCTGATGCGGCCGTGCTCCACCAGGTACGACTTCAGGCGGGCCGCGAAGTCGGCCGGCTGGAGCAAGCGAATGTGCTCGGCATTGATCGCGTCGGCCTTTTTCTGGTCGAAGCGGGCAGGGTTGGAGTTGACCTTCGAAACGTCGAAGGCCGCAACCATCTCGTCGAGTGAGAAGACATCGTGATCGTCGGCAATGCTCCACCCGAGCAGAGCCAAGTAGTTCAGCAGTCCCTCGGGAATGAAGCCCCGATCGCGGTGAATGAAGAGGTTGGACTCGGGATCGCGCTTGGAAAGCTTCTTGTTGCCCTGACCCATCACGAAAGGCAGGTGCCCGAACGACGGTGTGAAATCGGCGACACCGATGCGGATCAAAGCCTCGTACAACGCGAGCTGACGCGGGGTCGAGGAAAGCAGGTCCTCACCGCGCAGTACGTGAGTGATCTTCATCAACGCGTCGTCGACGGGGTTGACCAGCGTGTACAGCGGAATACCGTTCCCGCGAGTCAACGCGAAGTCCGGAACGGTGCCTGCCTTGAACGTGGTCTCGCCGCGAACCAGGTCGTTCCACGTCAGGTCGTGATCGGGCATCCGGAGGCGGACGACCGGCTTGCGACCCTCGGCGACGTAGGCAGCGCGCTGCTCGTCGCTGAGGTCGCGATCGAAGTTGTCGTATCCGAGCTTCGGGTCGCGTCCGGCCGCCTTGTGTCGCGCTTCCACTTCTTCGTTGGTCGAATAGGACTCGTAGGCCTCGCCCGCGGCCAGCAACTTGGCAACGACGTCGAGATGCAGGTCGCGACGCTCGGACTGGCGATACGGTGCGTGCGGCCCACCGACCTCCGGGCCCTCGTCCCAATTGAGCCCCAACCAGCGGAGGGCGTCGAGGATGGCCTGGTAGGACTCTTCACTGTCGCGCTGCGCATCGGTGTCTTCGATACGGAACACGAACGTGCCGCCGTGGTGTCGTGCGAATGCCCAGTTGAACAAGGCGGTGCGCACCAAACCTACGTGCGGGGTTCCGGTGGGTGACGGACAGAAACGGACGCGTACTTCGCTGTTGGTCATGGCTCACTTGGCTCGGCGATGATGGATGGTCGTACTACAGGTTAGTCCCGCAGCGCTTCCTCCATCCCGCCGATCACTTACCCGGCAAGACGTTGATACGTGTCATGTCACCGTCGTAGTAGGCGAGTAGTCGCTTGTCCATGACCTTTCGCCACAGCGGCGGCACCCACGCGCACACGATCATGACCGCGTAACCCGCTGGAAGTTGCGGCGCTTCGGCCGCACTGCGCAGGCTCTGGTACCGCAGACGCGGATTCGCGTGATGGTCACTGTGACGCTGAAGTTGATAGAGGAACAGATTGCTGACGACGTGGTCGCTGTTCCAGCTGTCCTCGGGCGAGCAGCGAACGTACGAGCCGTCAGGCCGCTTCGCACGTAGCAAGCCGTAGTGCTCGAGATAGTTGGCGGTCTCGAGGAACGTGAATCCGGCAATCGCCTGAACGGCCAGCCACGGTGCGATTTCCCACCCGAACACCGCGATCAGGCTGCCGAACAGGACAACACTCATCGCCCACGCGTTCAGGATGTTGTTCCGATAGCTCCACGTCCGTCTGCCTTGACGCTGCAGGCGAGCGCTTTCGATCCGCCATCCCGAGCGCAGGCCGCCGATGACACTGCGCGGCAAGAAGAACCAGAAGTTTTCCTTGTATCGCGAACTGGCCGGATCCTCCGGCGTCGCGACACGGACGTGGTGACCATGGTTGTGCTCGACGTAGAAATGGCCGTAAAAGGACTGTGCCAGCGCTACTTTCGCGAGCCACTTCTCGAGCTTTTCGCTCTTGTGCCCCAATTCATGTGCCGCGTTGATCCCAACACCGGCAACCACGCCGGCAGTCATCGCGAGCGCGAACTTCTCCCCCGCCGCCATCGGCGCGTTCACCCAGCACCAGGCGACGAACACGAGACCGACATATTGGAGGGGAAGGAACAGATACGTGCACCAGCGGTAGAAACGATCCTCTTGCAATTCAGGGATCGCTTCGTCCGGTGGGCTGTTACCGTCCTCGCCCGCCAGTAGATCGATCAGGGGAATGACGATCACGATGAGCCAGGCCCCGATGGCCCAGAAGAGCCCGAGACTGAATTTGTCGACCAGGAACCACGCAGCGAACGGACTGAGGGGCACCAGCAAACCCAGTGGCCACAGGTAGCGCTTCTTGTCTCGCCACACCGGCCGCTGACCGTTCTGCGCTTGCCCTGCCGCTGTCCGGGAGCCTTCCGCGAAGGTCGTCATGTATCACCACGTTTCTGCGCAATCTACTCGATTGCCCCATCGGCTTCTCTCCAGTTATCGGTCACCCTACTGCTCAGCGTTACATTTCAGGGAATTTGGTCTGTTGTGAGCCGCGGCAGCAAACCGTGAGGCGAACTCTCCCAACCTGGCTAAATCAGACATAACGCCAGGAGTATCATGGGCGAAGCTTCGCCTGGCTCATGAAACCCGCAGGTCAGTCCCAGGGCCTGATTACCTCGAACCGGAAGGTAATCCCAATCGGCCATCCGGCGTTAGTTACCATCTTGCAACTTTTCTTTGACAGACACCTCTCGACTCACACCACGACGGAGGCCCCATCCGGTGGGGATGGGGCCTCCGTAGTCACATGACGGAACGAACCGGGTCAGATCAATTCTTGGCGGTCACCGGGTTCGTGAGCGTGCCGATCCCCGAGACCGTGACAGACACGGAATCGCCGTCGACGATCGGGCCGACTCCGGCGGGGGTGCCGGTGAGGATGACGTCGCCGGGCAGGAGGGTCATCACCGCCGAGATCCACTCGATGATCTTCGGAATGTCGTGAAGTAGGAAGGCGGTGCTGCTGTCCTGCTTGACCTGACCGTTCACCTCGGTCTTGATGTCGACGTCGGACGCATCGAGGCTGGTTTCGATCCACGGACCGAGCGGGCAGAAGGTGTCGTGGCCCTTCGCGCGTGTCCATTGCCCGTCGTGACGCTGATGATCTCGCGCCGATACGTCGTTGGCGATCGTGTAGCCAAGGACCACGCTCAACGCCTTCGCCGCGGGTACGTCTTTGCAAGGCTGACCGATGACCACCGCCAGTTCACCCTCGAAATGCACCTCGTTGGACGTCGGAGGCAAGACGATCGGGGCGCCCGGGCCGACGATGGACGTATTGGGCTTGAGGAAGATCACCGGATCAGCCGGCGCCTCGCCGCCCATCTCCGCGATGTGATCTGCATAATTCTTGCCGATACAGATCACCTTGCTGGCGAGAATCGGAGCCAGCAGACGAACATCGGCAAGCGGCCAACTACGGCCGGTAAAGGTGGGGTTCCCGAACGGGTGCTCCGCAATTTCCTTGGCGACGAGGGCATCCTCTTCACCTTCGATACTGACGAACGCAACACCATCGGGACTGGCAATTCGACCAAGACGCATACTGGCCAGTCTATCGGGGTGTCGGAAACGACTGACGCGCGCAAGCCGTAAGGCTTACGCGCGTCAGTCTCGTGAAAGAAATCCTTACAGCGCTGCGGTGATCCGGTCGCCGATCTCCGTCGTGGAGATGGGGCCTTCGCCGCGGGTAGCCAGGTCGGCAGCGACCACAGCCTCGACGCGAGCGGCGTCGTCCTCACGTCCGAGATGGCGAAGAAGTAGTGCGGCCGAGAGGATCGCGGCGGTGGGATCTGCGATTCCCTTGCCGGCGATGTCCGGAGCACTGCCGTGCACGGGCTCGAACATCGACGGGTTGGTACCGGACGCATCGATGTTTCCGCTTGCGGCCAAACCGATTCCACCGGTCACCGCACCGGCCAGGTCGGTGATGATGTCACCGAAGAGGTTGTCCGTCACTATGACGTCGAACCGCGACGGGTCGGTCACCATGTAGATGGTGGCAGCGTCGATGTGGCAGTACGCGGTCTCGACGTCCGGGTACTCGGCCCCGACTGTCTCGATCGCACGCGTCCAGATTGCGCCCGCGTTGGAGAGCACGTTGGTCTTGTGAATCAAGGTGAGGTGCTTGGAACGTGTCTGCGCCAACGCGAATGCATAACGAACAACACGCTCGGCGCCGAACCAGGTGTTGATCGACACCTCGGTCGCGATCTCGTGATCGGTGCCGACGCGAATGGCGCCACCGTTACCGGTGTACGGGCCCTCGGTGCCTTCACGAACCACGACGAAGTCGATCTCCGGCTGGGCGGCCAATGGCGACAGCGCACCCGGGTACAGCTGTGCGGGGCGAAGATTCACGTGATGATCGAGCTGGAAACGCATGTTCAGCAGCAGACCACGCTCGAGGATGCCGGGTGCGACGATCCGCGGATCACCGATGGCGCCCAACAGGATTGCGTCGTGCTGACGGATCTGGTCCAGCTCGTCCGCCGGGAGCAACTCGCCGGTGGCGTTGTAGCGACGGGCACCGAGATCGTATTCGGTGGTTTCCAGATCCGGAACCAACTTGCCGAGCACCTTGAGTGCTTCGGCTGTGACCTCGACACCGATTCCGTCGCCCGGAATGACCGCAAGCTTCATGGAGTCCTCATCTCAGTAGAACTGTGCGCCTTTATTAACCGCGGGCGGTTAATAAAGGCGCACAGCAAAAACAATCAGGAAAGGTCGACCTGGGCGACGCGAGCGTCGAGCTGCGAAACGATAGCCTCGACCTCGGCGTCTCCGACGACGCGATCGACGCGCAAGATGACCGTTGCGCCTTCGCCTTCGGCATCCTGGCTCAGTGCTGCGGCGAGGATGTCCACGCCCGCGTTACCGAGAACGGTGCCGAGGACACCGAGAACGCCCGGGCGATCGCTGTAGTGAACGACGATGTTGTGACCCTCGGCGCGCAGGTCGAAGCTGCGTCCGTTGATGTTGACGATCTTCTCGACCTGCTGCAGACCGGTGAGTGCGCCCGTGACCGACGTGACCGTGCCGTCCGCGGCAACTGCGCGAACCTCGACCGCGCTGCGGTGAGCAAGAGCCTCGGAGTGCTTCTCGACCGATACGGTGACGCCGCGCTGCTCGGCCAGTGCCGGAGCGTTGACGAACGTGACGGCCTCGTCGCTGCTGGCGGAGAACACGCCGCGCAGTGCGGCCAGGCCGAGGATGTCGACGGTTTCGGCAGACAGCTCGCCGGTGGCGACAACCTGCACGGTCTGCACGGCTTCGGGCGACAACGTCGCAGCGAGGAGACCGAGCTTGCGGACCAGCTCGAGCCACGGAGCAACTTCTTCTCCGACGGGGCCGCCGGAGACGTTGACAGCCTCGGGAACGAATTCGCCCGCCAGAGCGAGGAGAACACTCTTCGCCACGTCGATGCCTGCGCGGTCCTGAGCCTCGGACGTCGATGCTCCGAGGTGCGGGGTGACGACGACGTTGTCGAGCTCGAAGAGCTTGGAATCGGTGCACGGCTCGGTGCTGAACACGTCGAGACCGGCGCCGCGGACCTTGCCGGAGACCAGTGCGTCGTAGAGCGCGTCTTCGTCGATCAGACCACCGCGGGCGGCGTTGACGATGATGACGCCGTCCTTGGCCTTGGCGAGACGCTCGGCGTTGATCAGGCCGGCCGTTTCCTTGGTCTTGGGCAGGTGCACGGAGATGAAGTCGGCGCGCTCGACGAGCTCGTCGATGGTGACCAGTTCGATGCCGAGCTGCGCGGCGCGAGCTGCGGGCAAGTAGGGGTCGTACGCGATGATGGTGGTTTCGAACGCGGCGAGACGCTGCGCGAACAGCTGGCCGATGCGGCCGAGTCCGACAACGCCGACGGTCTTGCCGAGGATCTCGACGCCGTTGAACTTGCTTCGCTTCCAGGTGTTCTCACGCAGTGTCTTGTCTGCTGCGGGAATCTGGCGAGCGGTCGACATGAGCAGAGCAACTGCGTGCTCGGCTGCCGAGTGGATGTTGGAGGTCGGTGCATTGACGACCATCACGCCGCGCTCGGTGGCTGCGGGGATCTCGACGTTGTCCAGGCCGACACCGGCGCGGCCGATGATCTTCAGCTTGGTGCCTGCGGCCAGAACCTCGGCGTCGACGGTGGTGGCGGAACGGACGAGAATCGCGTCGGCCTCGGGTACCGCGGCGAGCAGCGCCGGGCGGTCGGGTCCGTCGACCCAACGCACCTCCACACCGTCACCGAGCGCCTCGACTGTGGACGGCGCGAGCTTGTCGGCGATCAGAACAACGGGACGGCCAGGCTGGCTCACGTGCAAACTCCCTGATTAGGTGGGTGTGAAGGTGGTTTAACCACCGATAGTTTAGTGCGCGCTCACTTCGAATCCACAACGCGGTAGGCGATACCACATAGTGGACACTTTCGCGGGCGAATTCTCGATGGAATATGAATCCGGACTCAGCCGGCCCGGAAAACGACTCCGGCCCAATGCCGCGCTGGTTCAACGTAATTGAACCGGCGCGACATCAGGCCAGTGGAGACGTGGAGCGTGAAACTGCGAATTACGCGGTTTCGGTGATCGGACGATCGACCCAGCTCATCAGGTCGCGCAGCTTCTTGCCGGTGACCTCGATGGGGTGCTCGGCGTTGGCCTTGCGCAGGCCTTCGAGCTCGGTGTTGCCGTTCTCGACGTTGGCAACCAGACGACGGGTGAACTCGCCGGACTGGATGTCGGCCAGGATCGCCTTCATGCGCTCCTTGGTGTCGGCGTCGATGACGCGCGGGCCGGAGAGGTATCCACCGAACTCAGCGGTGTCGGACACCGAGTAGTTCATGCGGGCGATGCCACCCTCGTACATGAGGTCGACGATGAGCTTGAGCTCGTGCAGAACCTCGAAGTACGCCATCTCGGGTGCGTAGCCGGCCTCGACCATGACCTCGAAACCGGTCTTGACCAGTTCTTCGGTGCCGCCGCAGAGCACAGCCTGCTCGCCGAAGAGGTCCGTCTCGGTCTCTTCCTTGAACGTGGTCTTGATGACGCCTGCGCGGGTTCCGCCGATGCCCTTGGCGTAGGACAGAGCGAGAGCCTGGCCTTCACCCTTGGGATCCTGGTCGATGGCGATGAGCGCGGGAACGCCCTTGCCGTCGACGAACTGACGACGCACCAGGTGGCCCGGCCCCTTGGGGGCAACCATGCCGACGGTGACGAACTCCGGAGCCTTGATCAGGTCGAAGTGAATGTTCAGGCCGTGACCGAAGAACAGCGCGTCGCCGTCCTTGAGGTTCGGCTCGATGTCGCCCTTGAAAATGCTGGCCTGAGCGGTGTCAGGTGCGAGCACCATGATGACGTCGGCCCACTCGGAAACCTCGGCCGGCGTACCGACTGTCAGGCCCTGCTCCTGCGCCTTTTCGCGGGACTTGGAGCCCTCCTTGAGGCCGATGCGCACATCGACGCCCGAGTCACGCAGGCTCAGCGAATGGGCGTGGCCCTGGCTTCCGTAGCCGATCACAGCAACCTTGCGGCCCTGAATGATCGACAGATCGGCATCGTCGTCGTAGAACATCTCGACTGCCACAGTTCTCAACCTCTCCTTGGATTTTTACGTGTCTAAAAGTACTAGCGGGTGGCCGTGATCGACTTCGGCCCTCGACCGACTGCCACGACCCCGGACTGAACGATCTCCCGGATACCGTACGGATCAAGCATCCGCAGCAGTGCATCCAGCTTGGACCGAGTACCGGTCGCCTCGATGGTGACGGACTCCGGGGAGACGTCGATCACCTTGGCGCGGAACAGGTTCACCGTTTCGATGACCTGCGTGCGCACGCTTGCATCTGCGCGCACCTTGATGAGCACGAGCTCGCGAGCGACGGATGCTTCACCGTCCTGCTCGACGATCTTGATGACGTTGATCAGCTTGTTGAGCTGCTTCGTCACCTGCTCGAGAGGGAACTCGTCGACCGTGACGACGATGGTCATACGTGAGATCTCGGGGATCTCGGTTCCGCCCACCGCAAGGGATTCGATGTTGAATCCGCGGCGGGAGAAAAGTGCGGAGACGCGGGCCAGCACGCCTGGCTTGTCCTCGACGAGAACACTGAGGGTGTGACTGGTGCTCACTTCTGATCCTCCCCTGTGCCCGCGGCGGGTCCGGCTTGCTCGCGTGACATGGCTTCGTGGATGACGGCGGGCTCGGCAACTGCCTCGTCGTCGTCGAACAGCGGCCGGATGCCCCGGGCCGCCATGATTTCGTCGTTGCTCGTTCCGGCAGCGACCATCGGCCACACCTGTGCGTCAGCGGTGACGATGAAGTCGATCACGACAGGCTTGTCGTTGATGGACTGCGCCTCACGGATCGCAGCTTCGACGTCTTCTTCACGCTCGACACGAATTCCGTGGCAGCCCAATGCTTCTGCGAGCTTGACGAAGTCCGGGATGCGGATGGCGCCGTGCGTTCCGAGGTTGGTGTTGGAGTAGCGCTCTTCGTAGAAGAGTGTCTGCCACTGACGCACCATGCCGAGGTTGCCGTTGTTGATGAGGGCAACCTTGATCGGGATACCTTCGAGTGCGCAGGTTGCGAGTTCCTGATTGGTCATCTGGAAGCAGCCGTCGCCGTCGATCGCCCACACCTCGGTGTCGGGCATGCCCATCTTGGCACCCATGGCTGCGGGAACCGCGTACCCCATGGTGCCGAGCCCGCCCGAGTTGAGCCACGTGCGCGGCTTCTCGTAACCGACGAACTGCGCGGCCCACATCTGGTGCTGGCCGACGCCAGCGCAGTAGATGGCATCCGGTCCGGCGAGCTTGCCGACGGTCTGGATGACGTACTCCGGGCTCAGCTGACCGTCGGTGGGACGGTCGTAGCTCAGCGGGTAGGTACGACGGATGTCGTTCAGGTACGCCCACCATTCCGAGAGTTCGAACGTGGTGCCCGTGGCCATGTCGGCACGGATAGCCTCGATGAGTTCGGTGATGACCTCTTTGCAGTCGCCCACGATCGGGACGTCGGCGTAGCGGTTCTTGCCGATCTCTGCCGGATCGATGTCGGCGTGGATGACCTTGGCGTCGGGCGCGAAGGAATTCAGCTGACCGGTGACGCGGTCGTCGAAACGCGCGCCGAGGGTGATCAGGAGATCGCTGCGCTGCAGAGCGGCGACTGCGGCAACGGTGCCGTGCATTCCCGGCATACCGCAGTTGAGGTCGTGGCTGTCCGGGAACGCGCCGCGGGCCATCAGCGTGGTGACAACGGGGATACCGGTCAGCTCTGCCAATTCGAGCAGCTCCGGCGAGGAGTCCGACTTGATGACGCCGCCACCGACGTACAGAACCGGCGACTTCGCGTCGGCGATCAGACGTGCAGCTTCACGAACCTGCTTGCCGTGCGGCTTGGTGACCGGGCGGTAGCCCGGCAGACGCATCTCCGGCGGCCACGAGAACGTGGTCTGCGACTGCAGGATGTCCTTGGGGATATCGACCAGGACGGCGCCGGGGCGACCGCTGGCCGCGAGGTAGAAGGCTTCGGCCATGATGCGCGGGATGTCGATCGCGTCGGTGATCAGGAAGTTGTGCTTGGTGACCGGCATCGTGATGCCTGAGATGTCGGCTTCCTGGAAGCCGTCGGTACCGATCAGCGAGCGCGCCACCTGTCCGGTGATCGCGACGATCGGAACGGAGTCCATCTGCGCGTCGGCCAGTGGCGTGACCAGGTTGGTCGCACCGGGACCCGAGGTAGCCATGCAGACGCCGACCTTGCCGGTCGCCTGGGCGTAACCGGTGGCAGCGTGGCCTGCACCCTGCTCGTGGCGCACGAGCACGTGGCGGACCTTGACCGAATCGAAGAGTGGGTCGTAAACCGGGAGCACGGCACCGCCGGGAATGCCGAATACCGTGTCGACCTCGAGCTCCTCGAGGGCTCGAACCACAGACTGCGCGCCGGTTACCCGCTCAGGCGGGAGCTGGCGACGGTTGGCCGTCTGGGTTGCGGCAGCCGCGGTTGTCGGGCTCGGTGTCCCTGACTTGCGCGGCGTGGGTTGAGGCCGTGCTGTTGGTGCGCTCACTGGGAAATCCTCTGATTCTGGCTCCGGGCAACAAAAAACCCCCGTCAGCATCTGCTGAGCGAGGGTGGCGCGTCGTTATCTGGTGAGTTGAAAAATCGACTCAGGCGACGACGCGCCGGCCGATTACGAGCAACTCATTCTGTTTCACGCACTCGACAGTAGAGGCGCTAGTCGCGAACGGCAAACTTGGTGAGTCGACCGTCCCAGAATCTGAGATACATCGGCTGCAATGCGAAGATGTAGAGGTGTCAACTTCGCAGCAGCCCGTGCCACCGGTTCAATCATCCCACACGCCGAAACCACTTCGGCACGTCATCCGCATTTCGCAGCTCGCTTACATGGCGTGCGCGTTCCTCCTGTTCGCGGTCAGCTTCCCGATCTTCGGGTGGCCCGTCGCCTTCAGCTGGTTGCTGATCCTTCCGATCATCGCCGTCTATCTCGTCGCGCGACTGCGCACCACCGTCAGCCCTGACGGCCTCGAGGTCCGCTCGACGTTCTCCAAGCGCACCCTCGCCTGGGACGACGTCAAGGGTTTCCGCTTCCCGAAGCGCAGCTGGGCGCGCGCGGAACTCACCGACGGAACCGAGGTGACCCTGCCTGCGGTCAGCTTCGTCAGGCTTCCCGAGATCGCGATCGCCAGCGGCGGCCGCATCACTGATCCCTATGCATCGGCGGCAGAAGCCTTCGCCGCCAAGGAAGCCGAAGAGGAAGAAGCAGCTGCAGAAGCGGAAGCAGAATCCGAGGTCGCCGAGAACTCACAGGACCAGCCCGAAGAGAAGCGCCCGTAACACGCGAGTAGCGTTGGAAGGCCCTCGCTTCTATTTGAGTGGACCAGCAACGATCACATAAGGAACACGCCCATGCCCCCGTTGAGGTCACGCACCACCACCATCGGACGTAATGCTGCCGGAGCCCGATCCCTGTGGCGCGCCACAGGAATGACGGATTCCGACTTCGGAAAGCCGATCGTCGCCGTAGCGAACTCGTACACCCAGTTCGTACCCGGACACGTGCATCTCAAGAACGTAGGCGAGATCGTTGCCGAGGCCATCAGTGCGGCCGGCGGCGTCGCTCGTGAGTTCCACACCATCGCAGTCGACGACGGCATCGCAATGGGCCACGGCGGAATGCTGTACTCGCTCCCGAGCCGCGAGATCATCGCCGACTCGGTCGAGTACATGGCAAACGCCCACACGGCCGACGCACTGGTGTGTATCTCCAACTGCGACAAGATCACTCCCGGCATGCTCAACGCCGCGATGCGTCTGAACATCCCGACCGTGTTCGTCTCCGGCGGTCCGATGGAAGCAGGCAAGGCAGTGGTCGTCGGCGGCGTGGCCCAAGCCCCCACCGATCTCATCACGGCGATCTCGGCCTCTGCCAACGATGCCGTGTCCGACGAAGGCCTCGACGAGGTCGAGCGCAGCGCGTGCCCGACATGCGGCTCGTGCTCGGGCATGTTCACCGCCAACTCCATGAACTGCCTGACCGAAGCCCTCGGCCTCGCATTGCCGGGCAACGGCTCCACGCTGGCAACTCACAAGGCTCGTCACGCACTCTTCTCTCGTGCGGGCACCACCGTGGTCGAGGCTGCCCTCAAGTACTACCGCGACGGCGACGAGTCGGTGCTGCCGCGCAACATCGCGACCCCGGCAGCGTTCCGCAACGCAATGGCTCTCGACGTCGCCATGGGCGGTTCCACCAACACCGTCCTGCACACGCTGGCTGCGGCGCAGGAAGGCGAGGTCGACTTCGACCTCGACACCATCGACGCGATCAGCCGCAAGGTGCCGTGCCTGTCCAAGGTCTCCCCCAACTCGGACTACCACATGGAGGACGTCCACCGCGCCGGCGGAATCCCCGCGCTGCTCGGTGAGCTTCGCCGCGGCGGACTCCTCGAAACCGATGTGTCCACCGTGCACACCAAGAGCTTCGACCAGTGGCTCGACGACTGGGACATCCGCTCCGGCAAGGCAACCGACGAGGCAATCGAGCTTTTCCACGCGGCTCCCGGCGGCGTGCGCACCATCGAACCGTTCTCCACGGACAACCGTTGGTCTGCTCTCGACACCGATGCGGCCGGCGGCTGCATCCGCGACGTCGAGAACGCCTACACCGTCGAAGGCGGCTTGGTTGTCCTGCGCGGCAACATCGCACTCGACGGCGCAATCCTCAAGACGGCCGGCATCGACGAGGAACTGTTCTCCTTCCAGGGCCCGGCGCTCGTCGTCGAATCTCAGGAAGAAGCCGTCTCGGTCATCTTGCAGAAGAAGATCAAGGCCGGCGACGTTCTCGTCGTGCGTTACGAAGGCCCCAAGGGTGGCCCCGGTATGCAGGAAATGCTGCACCCCACTGCCTTCCTCAAGGGCGCAGGCCTCGGCAAGGAATGCGCACTGATCACCGACGGTCGTTTCTCGGGCGGAACCTCCGGACTGTCCATCGGTCACATCTCCCCCGAGGCTGCCGCAGGCGGAGTCATCGGACTCGTCCAGAACGGCGATCAGGTCCGCATCGACGTCGCCTCGCGCACGCTCGAGATCCTGGTCGACGACGACGTCCTCGCCGAGCGACGCGCGAAGATGGAGGCCTCCGAGCGCCCGTGGCAGCCGGTCGATCGTCAGCGCACCGTGACGACAGCCCTACGCGCCTACGCCGCTCTGGCAACGTCCGCCGACAAGGGAGCGGTTCGCTACGTTCCGTAAGTTCTGCCACGAACGGACACAAGATCCCCGGCCGCTTTTCGGCCGGGGATCTTTTCTGTCAGCGTGCGAGATGAATCGGGATCAGATTCGCGCCAGTTCCTCCGGAAAATCTTCCTCCGGTGTTGTACGAGCATGCACCACAAACCAATCCGATCATCCCGTCGGTTTGGTACGCATCGTCGGCAGCACCTTCGACAACCACGCCGACACGTAGGAACTTGCGCATAGCGACCTGAGCCGGCGCAGCGTCCAGGGACTTCTTTCACACGAGAACGGATGAAAGGTCAGCGCCCATACGGAATTCCGCGACATCGCACATCCGGTCGAGTTCGGAAGCGTCGAGAGGCGTCGGAGTACCACCACCGAACGCCACTGCGCCGTAGTGGGTTCAGTGGCCTGTCAGCCGTCTTGCGCGGATACACATATACATAATTCTGGTACGGACGTACCGCAACTATGAGACTCATTGACCGCAAGACCGACCGACAGGTACCGAATAGTCGGCCGACACGCGGAACACGAACGGAACGATATGAGCTATCAGACATTTCAGACTGAATCGCGCGTCCGGCTCGTGAGCGAATTCACTTGGACGTAGGGTTCCAGACACCAGCTG
Organism: Rhodococcus sp. P4_E4; assembly: GCF_056401575.1. Classification (NCBI taxonomy): domain Bacteria; kingdom Bacillati; phylum Actinomycetota; class Actinomycetes; order Mycobacteriales; family Nocardiaceae; genus Rhodococcus; species Rhodococcus sp. P4_E4. Next base: position 18,766 of record NZ_JBFUJB010000023.1, read on the forward strand.
ATCAATTCAGATACATGAGGGGGGATGACTTCCAGTCAGGTGATCATTTCGGTCAGTTCGAGCGAGCTGACTTGCACACGGCGCTCACCAGTGGTTCCCTCATCAGGTCGCTGAGACGCACATCACAACGACGACAGTCAGCCACCGCCCGCCACCCACAAGGTCGACGGGAAACAACCAAGGAGCAATACATGCCCGGAGTCGGCATATGGCGCACCAAATCCGTCGAGCAATCGATCGCGGACACCGACGAGCCTGAGACAAAGCTCAAGAAGGAACTGACCGCGAAGGACCTCACGGTATTCGGAGTCGCCGTCGTCATCGGCGCAGGCATCTTCACGCTGACTGCTCGAACCGCAGGCAATGTCGCAGGACCCTCGATTTCACTGGCATTCGTTCTCGCTGCGATCGCCTGTGGCCTTGCCGCGCTGTGTTATGCGGAGTTCGCCTCCACCGTTCCAGTCGCAGGCAGCGCATACACGTTCTCCTACGCGACGTTCGGTGAGTTCGCAGCCTGGATCATCGGCTGGGACCTCATCCTCGAGTTTGCTCTCGCCTCCGCCGTCGTCGGCAAGGGTTGGTCGCTGTACCTCGGCAACGTCATCGGGGCGAGCGGCAGCACCACCGCCCACATCGGGTCGATCAGCTTCGACTGGGGCGCACTGCTCATCATCGGCGCGATCACCCTGATTCTCGCGATCGGCACCAAGGTTTCCTCGCGAGTCTCCGCGATCATTACCGCGATCAAGATCGCAGTAGTCCTGCTCGTCATCGTCGTGGGCGCGTTCTACATCAAGAAGGAGAACTACTCTCCCTTCATCCCGCCGTCCGAAGGATCCGAGAGCTCTGCAAGCGGAATCCATCAGACCTTGTTCTCCTGGCTGACCGGTGCAGGCGGAAGTAGCTACGGCGCCTACGGATTGCTCGCCGCAGCCAGCCTCGTGTTCTTTGCCTTCATCGGCTTCGATGTCGTCGCCACCACGGCCGAGGAAACCAAGAACCCGCAGAAGTCGTTGCCACGCGGAATCTTCGGCTCGCTCGCCATCGTCACCGTTCTCTACGTTGCCGTCACACTCGTCCTGACCGGCATGGTCAAGTACACCGAACTCAAGGACGGCAGTCCTCTGGTCGGCGATTCCAGCGCCACCCTCGCAACCGCATTCGAGGCCAACGGAATCGGTTGGGCACAAACCGCCATCAACTTCGGTGGCCTGGCCGGCCTCACGACAGTTGTCATGGTCATGATGCTCGGCCAGACCCGCGTCCTCTTCGCAATGTCCCGTGACGGCCTCATGCCGCGCAGCCTGGCCAAGACCAACGCCAAGGGCATCCCGATGCGCATCACGTTGATCGTCGGTGGCATCGTCGCCGTCCTGGCAGCCTTCTTCCCGATGGGCACGCTCGAAGAGATGGTCAACATCGGAACGCTGTTCGCATTCGTCCTGGTTTGTGTCGGTGTCATCGTCCTACGCCGCACCCGCCCCGACCTGCCGCGCGGATTCCGCGTCCCACTGGTGCCCTTCGTGCCGATCGTCGCCGTGCTCGCCTGCGGTTGGCTGATGCTCAACCTCTCGGTCGAGACCTGGATCCGGTTCCTCGTCTGGATGGCCATCGGTGTGCTCGTGTACTTCGCCTACGGTCACCGCAAGTCGGTCCTCGGTCGCAAGCTCAAGGACGGAACAGCCATCCCGTCCGCGAACGCCGACCCGGTACTCGTCAAGGACTGATCCTTCACAGACGAACCGCCGCTCTCCGATTCGGAGAGCGGCGGTTCGTTTGTTCGACGGCGCGAGTTTCAGATGAGCGGATTGGCACCGTTCAGGAAGATCCAAGTGCAGACGCCGGCAGCGATGCCGAGGATCAAGACCACGAGCGATCCGACGAACGGGCGGGTTGCCCAGCCACGACGACCGTCGAGCGAAATACGGCCGGGACCCGTCAAAATGATGACGCCCGCACAGATTCCGAGCAGCATTTCGTACTCGGTACCGGCCGGGGCGAAGTACTCCAGTCCAGGTGCGCTCGCCTGACGCAGCGCCCACGCATTGATCATCACGGCCAGAACCGATGCTGCCGCAACGGGAGTCAGCAACCCCAGGAGCAGGAGGGCGCCACCTGCGACCTCACCGACGGCGCCGAGGATCGCCATCCACTTCGCCTGCTGGAACCCGGCATCCGCCAGCATCGTCTCGAAACCGCCCAGACCCGGCCCGTTCCAGATACCGGTCAACTTCTGCAGACCGTGCACCAGTGCTGTTCCGCCGACGGCCAAACGCAGTGCAAGCAAACCGAGGTCGAGAGTGCCTCGGCCCCGCGGAGTCTCGGTGGTCCCTGCCACGGCTTCGGCGGTGGGGACGGCGGTGATCGGAGCGTCGTACGCCGTTTCTCGCTCGAGAGCCACTGTCGGCTGATCCGCGCCCGGCGCTCGGTATGTCGGTATCTGTTCGGTCAGCGAGTTGGCGTTCGTGGAACCGAAATCGAGATCGTCGTCGGTCCGCGGCAACGGATTCTTGACGCTCACCGTCGGAAATTGTTCGGTGGGCGAGTCATACGGACTGGACACGTTGCCCGTCGGCTTGTCCGCATCCGACAACTCGCTGGGATCTTTTCGCTCGTCAGTCACGTAGGTGAGCCTATGGCCGATTCACGAACTCGACGGGGAACCTTGGTCCGGCGTGGCGGCATCTGCCGTGGGTTACGTAACGTCTTGGGCATGACTACGGGTAGGCATGCAGCGCTGGGCGCACTGGCTCTGGTGCTCGGGACATCGTTGCTCGCAGGTTGCGCGGACTTCGACGAATCGACTGCCTCGCCGTTCACACCCGAACCGACCAACCAGGCAAGCGCCGAAGTGCAGCCGGAGAACCCACCGCCGTCGACCACGCCGCCGGCGCCGCGGACCGGCCCCCTCGGGCCGTGTCAGGACGCCGACACCGCCGTGATCGCAACCTGTCTCGACACCACCGGCGGCCTCGTCACACTCCCGGACGGAAACTCCGGACTGGTGGCCGAACGGCGAACCGGCCGAATCATGCAGGTAGCCCCCAACACGACACCGGTCGAGGTTGCCAAAATCGACGTCGACGGCAGCGGCGACGGCGGACTGCTCGACATCGCCCTCTCCCCCACATTTGTCGAAGACAACCTGATCTATGCCTACGTCACCACCGGAACCGACAACCGGGTGGTCCGCATTGCTCCCGGTGACACCGCCAAGGAGGTCCTCGGTGGAATCCCACGCGGTGCAAGCGGCAACGGCGGATCACTCGAGTTCGCGGCCCCGGACCAGCTCATGGTCCTGACAGGCGATACCGGCAACCCTGCGGTTGCTCAGGATCCCGGCTCGTTGGCGGGGAAACTGTTGCGAGTCCGATCGTTGACGCCAAACGCTGCGCCGCCTCGCCCGGAAGTTGTTCTGTCCGGAATCGGTAACGGCGGCGGCGTGTGTGTCGATCCAGGCATCGCGACCTGGGTCACCGACCGAACCACTCTCGAAGATCGCCTCCAACGCGTCGGCTCCGACGGCACAGTGACGTCGCCCGCTTGGACCTGGCCCGACCGGCCCGGCGTCGGGGGGTGCATTGCGGCGCAGGGAGTGGTAGCTGTCGCGTTGGGGGCCGGCAAAGCGATCTCCGCATTGGCCGCTGACCCCGGAACGGGAGCGATCACCACCGCGCCGTCGGCAGTGGCGAAAGACACGTACGGCCAACTGGGCGGTTTGGCGCTCGGATCCGACGGTTTGATGTGGGCGAGCACGATCAACAAGACCGCGGGCGAGCCGGGGCCGAACGACGACAAGGTGGTCAAGATCCCGATGCCGAGTGGCAGCGGCGGGATCGACTGAGCCGCGATCGCCGAAGCGCCATGTCTGTTCGGTCACGGATCCCGTGACCGAACATGCACAGATGCGTACTCTTTTGTTAGCGGGGCTAAACACCCCGCATGTGCCAGGAGCGGTTGGCCAACCACGACAAAGGAGTCGGTATGAAGGCAATCCAGTACACGAGAATCGGCGCGGAACCCGAACTCACGGAGATTCCCAAACCCGAGCCCGGTCCAGGTGAAGTGCTCCTGGAAGTCACCGCTGCCGGCGTCTGCCACTCGGACGACTTCATCATGAGCCTGCCCGAAGAGCAGTACACCTACGGCCTTCCGCTCACGCTCGGCCACGAAGGCGCAGGCAAGGTCGCCGCCGTCGGCGAGGGTGTCGAAGGTCTCGACATCGGAACCAATGTCGTCGTCTACGGGCCTTGGGGTTGCGGCAACTGTTGGCACTGCTCACAAGGACTCGAGAACTATTGCTCTCGCGCCCAAGAACTCGGAATCAATCCTCCCGGTCTCGGTGCACCCGGCGCGTTGGCCGAGTTCATGATCGTCGATTCTCCTCGCCACCTTGTCCCGATCGGTGACCTCGACCCGGTCAAGACGGTGCCGCTGACCGACGCCGGTCTGACGCCGTATCACGCGATCAAGCGTTCTCTGCCGAAACTTCGCGGAGGCTCGTTCGCGGTTGTCATTGGTACCGGCGGTCTCGGCCACGTCGCTATTCAGCTCCTCCGTCACCTCTCGGCGGCAACGGTCATCGCTTTGGACGTGAGCGCGGACAAGCTCGAACTGGCAACCAAGGTAGGCGCTCACGAAGTGGTTCTGTCCGACAAGGACGCGGCCGAGAACGTCCGCAAGATCACTGGAAGTCAAGGCGCCGCACTGGTTCTCGACTTCGTCGGCTACCAGCCCACCATCGACACCGCGATGGCTGTCGCCGGCGTCGGATCAGACGTCACGATCGTCGGGATCGGGGACGGCCAGGCCCACGCCAAAGTCGGGTTCTTCCAAAGTCCTTACGAGGCTTCGGTGACAGTTCCGTATTGGGGTGCCCGCAACGAGTTGATCGAATTGATCGACCTCGCCCACGCCGGCATCTTCGACATCGCGGTGGAGACCTTCAGTCTCGACAACGGTGCCGAAGCGTATCGACGACTGGCTGCCGGAACGCTCAGCGGCCGTGCGGTTGTGGTCCCTGGTCTGTAGACCGACAGCGGCAAAACGACAGCGGAAAAACACTGATGCCCGGCCGAATTCGATTCGGCCGGGCATCAGTGTCAGAAATTCAGTGTGCGCTAGCTGCACGCCTCGATGACAAGTTCCTTCACACGAGCCGCGTCTGCCTGTCCTCGGGTGGCCTTCATGACGTCGCCGACGATCTTTCCGGCGGCCTGGACCTTGCCACTGCGGATCTTGTCCGCGATGTCAGGGTTGGCCGCGAGTGCTTCGTCGACGGCTGCCTTGAGCTTGGTTTCGTCACGTTCGACGACCAGCTCCGGGTGGGCCGCGACAACCTGCTCCGGGTCACCCTCGCCGTCGAGGACGTGATCGACGACCTGGCGAGCGACCTTGTTGTTGAGCTTGCCGCTGTCGATGAGAGCTACGACCTGCGCAACCTGCGCCGGGGTGATCGGCAGAGCGCCGAGTTCGACGCCGCGGGTGTTGGCCTGCTGCGACAGGTAGGACAGCCACCAGGAGCGCGCTGCCTCGGGCGAAGCACCGGCCTCGGTGGTCGCAATCACCAGATCGATGGCGCCGGCGTTGACGAGGTCACGCATGACCTCGTCGGAGATTCCCCAGTCCTTCTGGATCCGCGCGCGGCGAATCCAGGGAAGCTCCGGCAAGGTGCCGCGCAGTTCTTCGACCCACTCGGCGCTCGGAGCAACAGGCTCGAGATCCGGTTCCGGGAAGTAGCGGTAATCCTCGGCCGTTTCCTTGCGGCGTCCGGCGGCCGTGGTGCCGTCGGCTTCCTGGAAGTGGCGGGTCTCCTGGATGACCTCGCCGCCGGCGTCGAGAACTGCTGCCTGACGGCGCATTTCGTAGCGAACTGCGACCTCGACGCTCTTGAGGGAGTTGACGTTCTTGGTCTCGGTACGCGTTCCGAGTTCCTTGGCGCCGATCGGCATCAGCGAGATGTTGGCGTCGCAGCGCATCGATCCCTGATCCATCCGCACGTCCGAGACGTCGAGTGATTTGAGCAGATCACGAAGCGCAGTCACGTAGGCGCGGGCAACCTCGGGTGCGCGCTCACCGGCACCGTGGATGGTCTTGGTGACGATCTCCACCAGCGGCACACCCGCACGGTTGTAGTCGAGCAGTGAGTGGCTCGCACCGTGGATACGGCCGGTAGCGCCACCGACGTGGAGGGACTTACCGGTGTCCTCCTCCATGTGTGCGCGCTCGATGTCGACACGCCACGTCGTCCCGTCGTCGAGGATCACGTCGAGGTATCCCTCGGTTGCGATCGGCTCGTCGTACTGGGAAATCTGGTAGTTCTTCGGCTGATCCGGGTAGAAGTAGTTCTTGCGTGCGAATCGGCCCCAAGGCGTGATGGAGCAGTTGAGCGCAAGGCCGATCCGGATCGCGGACTCGACAGCGGCGGCGTTCACCACTGGCAACGAACCGGGCATGCCCAGACAGACCGGGCACACCTGGGTATTGGGTTCGGCACCGAACTCGGTGGGGCACGGGCAGAACATCTTGGTCGCGGTGCCGAGTTCTACGTGCACCTCCATACCCATCACAGGCTCGTACTTGGTCAGTACTTCGTCGTAATCGAGGATGTCGGGCGCATCGACAGCAGTCATGGTGATCAGTTTATGCGTCTGCGGCTCAGCCGAAGAATGCGGCTGCCTCCTCGTAGCGCTCCTTGGGCACCGTCTTGAGTTTGCGGGTCGCCTCGGCGAGCGGAACGAGGTCGATGGACGTTCCGTGCAACGCGACCATCTGACCGAAATCTCCGCGGTGAGCTGCATCGGTGGCATGAACGCCGAAGCGAGTGGCGAGGATGCGGTCGTGCGGCGTCGGGGTGCCACCGCGCTGAATGTGCCCGAGGACGGTGGTGCGAACTTCCTTGCCGATCCGGCGCTCGATCTCGTTTCCGAGCTGCTGCGCGACACCGGTGAAGATCTTGTGGCCGAACTCGTCGATGCCACCTTCGCGCAGAGTCATCGACGCGGGATCGGGCATCGCACCTTCAGCCACGACGCAGATGAAGTGGGAGTCGCCACGCTGGAAGCGCTTCTTGACCATCGCGCACACCTCGTCGACGTCGAACGGCTGTTCCGGAACCAGAGTCAGGTGTGCCCCCGACGCCAGTCCGGCTTGCAGCGCGATCCAGCCCGCGTGCCGGCCCATCACCTCGACGAGCATGACGCGCTGATGCGATTCAGCCGTGGTGTGGAGTCTGTCGATGGCGTCGGTGGCGACAGCCAAGGCGGTGTCGAAACCGAAAGTCACGTCAGTGCAATCGATGTCGTTGTCGATCGTCTTGGGCACACCGATCACGGGTACGCCGCTCTCGGAAAGCCAACTGGCCGCGGTGAGTGTGCCTTCGCCGCCGATCGGGATCAGGACGTCGATCCCGTTGTCGTCGAGGGTCTGCTTGATCTGATCGAGGCCCGCACGGAGTTTGTCGGGGTTCACGCGAGCGGTGCCGAGGATCGTGCCGCCGCGGGTGAGGATGCGGTTGATGCGGTCATCGGAGTCGAGCGGGACCTTGCGGTCCTCGAGCAATCCTCGCCAGCCGTCCCGGAATCCAACCACGGTACTGCCGTAACGACCGGCCGACGTACGTACGACGGCGCGGATGACCGCGTTCAAGCCCGGGCAGTCGCCGCCGCCCGTGAGGATTCCGATTCGCATAGTGCAGCACCTCTCGTGACCGGATTGTGGATCTTGGTGTCCATCTTCCCCCAGTCACCGTATTGCCGCAGGATAGCGGCGTTGCCGAGCCGCAACGCCGCGCCGCACGGGACCCCTAACCCGGCGTGACGAGCCCGCTTTCGTACGCCAACACGACTGCCTGGGCGCGATCGCGCAGATCGAGCTTGGACAGCACCTTCCCGACATGGGTCTTGACGGTCTGCTCGGCGACGAACAGCCGCTCGGCAATCTCGACGTTGGACAATCCGCGGGCGATCAGTTCGAGGACCTCGCGCTCACGCGGGGTCAGCGCATCGAGCGCTGCGGGCCGTGCGCGCGGTGCGGCCCGCCGGCTGGTCACATCGGCAATCAGGCGACGCGTCACCGTCGGCGCCAGCAAGGCCTGCCCTTCGGCGACGACGCGTACCGCCCGAATCAGTTCCTCAGCCGGTGCGTCCTTGAGCATGAACCCGCTCGCTCCGACGCTCAGGGCCTCGTAGACGTAGTCGTCGATGTCGAAAGTGGTGAGCATGAGGACTCGCACCGGCGGTTCCCATCCTGCGGACAGAATCTGGCGGGCAGCGTCGAGTCCGTTCATCTCGGGCATGCGAACATCCATCAACACCACGTCCGGACGCAATCGCGCGACCTCGGCGACGGCGATCTTGCCGTCCGGCGCATCGCCGATCACGCTGATGTCTGGCTGGGCGGAGAGTAGGGCTCCGAACCCTTGTCGAACCATCGCCTGGTCGTCTGCGATGAATACTGTGATGGGCACTCGGACAGCCTAGGCGGGCATCGACGGCAACTCGGCCCGGACCTCGAACCCTCCGTCCTCGCGCCGGTTTGCCAACAGCATGCCGCCCACCGCCGAAGCCCGCTCACGCATTCCGCGTATTCCATTGCCACCAGTGGTTTCCGACGCCGAGTGCTGATTGCCACCCAATGGCGAAGGCCCGTTGTTCACGAGCGCGCTCACCGATTGCGGGCCGAACGCCACGGCGACCTCGATGGGTCCGCCTGGTGAATGCCTGGCCGCATTGGTAATCGACTCCTGAATGATCCGGTAGAGCGCAAGGCCCGTGGATTCCGAGACCGACGCTCGATCTCCGTCGACTCGCCACGACACCGGAAGTCCCGCACGGGTACTGCCGAGCAGCAGTTCGTCCAACTGATCGACGCCCGGTTGCGGGGCCGTCACCACGGAGTCACCGTCGCTGCGCAGCACTCCGAGGAGACCACGAATCTCGTTGAGCGCTGCTCGCCCTGTCTCACTTATCGATTCGAATTCGGTCCGGATCTCGGGAGTGACCGCATCGAGTCGGTACGGCGCACTCTGCGCTTGCACGACCACCATCGACATGTGGTGGGCCACGATGTCGTGCAAGTCCCGGGCGATCCGCGCCTTCTCCTCGAGGATCGTGCGCCGTGTGCGTTCGAGTTCACTGACTTCCTCCTGCTTGGCCAACTGACGGCGCGAGAGAACCAACCAGCGGATCAGCAGGCAGAAGACCACCAGGGCGCTCAGCCCGACGGCCCAACCGGCTCCGTCGCTTCCCGGAGCGTTGCCGAGGAAAAGCAGCACCGTGGCGATCCAGGCGACGCCGACAACCTGAATGGGCGCCCGCAGACTCACCGCGGCGAGCAACGACATCAGCACGATGATGTGGACGACCTGCCACGGGTAGTCGTAACCAGTCGTGTTGTCGAACACCAACGGGATGATCAGTGCCGACACCGCCGACACCGCCCACCCCAATGGAGCGTTGATCCGGATCAGGACAAACGGAAAGGCGGCCAACGCGGCGACGAACGGCATGATCGGTGGCGAAACATGATGCGTCAGTTGCAGTGTCGGCCAGGCAATCGAATAGAGGATCAGAGTGATCACTACGATGACGATGTTCCAGAACTGACCGCGGGCCACGAAACTGGTTGCCCGGCGCACCTTCTCCGAATGTACGACCGCCCCGTCGAGGCCGGACAGCACCGACCCGGCAGTGGTGTATGTCGGCGCGGGCACACCCGGTGCGCCTCTGTTCTTCCTTCGGACCTTGATCACCCGTCAAGCCTATGAAGGCGAACCCGGAAAGTCCTCATACTGCAGAGTGAGATCCCCCTACCTCCGAGGTATCACAGGGGAGGGAATTCTCACCCGATCGCACGTCGGAGAACCCCTCTCCAGAGCGATGACCGCCAGGATTGTCCGTTCATAGCGTGAACGGCATGCGGATCACACGAGTGAAAGACCTCTCTCGAAGCGCCGGCACCTGGGCTGCCCTGGCGCTTGCGGCAACGGCAGCGATCACCGTCACTGCCGGAGCGAGCGGAGCCGAGCCGCCGCGCACCGAGAATTCGAACGCATCCAGGGCGATCGCCACTGTGACTACCGCGGATGCCTCTGATGCTGCGACCACCATCCCGTCGGATTTCGCCGCATTTGCCGGCTACACGCCTACCGTCGTCGACGGATACCTCGCCAACCCCCACGGCGACTGCTCGTCACCGATTCCGCTTCCCGACGAATTCGACTCGGCCTGCAAAGCACACGATCTCGGGTACGACCTACTCCGCTACGCGCATTCGCACGGAACGGAACTGGGGCCGTGGGCCCGCCAGGTCCTCGACGGTCAGCTCGACGAGCGAATGCATGCGGCCTGTGAAGACCGCACGTCCTTTCTCTCACGTGGGTATTGCTTCGCGATGGCCGATGTCGCCGTCACAGCGGTGAACGGAAACTCTTGGCGCCAAAGCTATCTGACTCCGGTCGCGGAATCGGGGTTCGGTTACGGCACGGCCGGAGTTCTGGCAGTTTCCGCCCTCGGCTTCACCCTGATGCGATCGCGGCGCCTCGATCCGTCGAACGAGTTCTCCTTCTCCCCGAAAGCGATTGCAGCATGAGCGTTCTGAATGCGTCACGGACCCCCGTCCTCGCCCGAGTCGGGGCGCTCGCACTCCCCCGGGTGTCCGCGAGCGTCGCCGTGGCAGCGATGTCCGCCGTCTCACTTGCCCCTGGACTGCTGCCGAGATCAGCCGTACTCCAAGGGGTGTTCAGCGGTCTGCTCGTCGCGATCGGACTACTGGCGATGTGGGCGTTCTCCGCGGTAGCCCGTCGGCTCGTCCCCGACCGGGTCAAGGCCCGATTCGACGAACGTCATTGGCGCATCACCGCGTTCGGGTTGTCGACTGCCGGCACCGCAGTTGCGATGTTCGCCGCCGCCGGTTGGCAGAACTCGCTGCGAGCAGCGATGGGCGCACCGCCTGCCGGGCTGATCCACTGGGTGGAGGCGGGGTGCATTGCCTCGCTGACCGCCCTTGCACTCTGGGGCCTCGGGGTCGGACTTTCGAAGGCGCTGCGGTGGATGGGTTTCGCGCGGAGCGTGGGCGCACTGGTCATGGGAGTCCTCGGCGTGCAGTTGGTCGTCGGTCCCGCCGTCTGGAACGGTCTCGCCGATTCGTTCGACAAGTCCAACGCGTACATCGACACCGCTCTGACACAGCCACTTTCGACCTCCGCGACAGGCAGCTCCGAATCGCTCATCTCGTGGACCTCGATGGGCGCGGAGGGACGCAAGTTCGTTGCTGCAGGCGAAGACTCGGTGCGCGTCTACGCCGGTGTGGATTCCGCACCCGATGCCGCATCGCGTGCCGCTCTCGCCGTGAGTGAGCTCGATCGCGTCGGCGGCTTCGCCCGCAACAGCGTCGTGGTGGCCGTTCCGACCGGCTCGGGCTGGATCGACACCCACGCAGTCGACGGTATCGAGCAACGGTTCGGCGGAGACGTCGCGATAGTCGGACAGCAATACTCCGACGCACCCAGTTGGGCGACATTCCTGTTCAGCCGCGACGACGCCGAAGAATCAGCCACCGCCCTGTTCACAGCTGTCGGAAGCCACATTGCCGCGATGCCTGCCGAAGAGCGACCGGACCTGTTCCTCTACGGACAGAGCCTCGGCGCCGTCGGCGGCAGCGCCGCACTGACCGAGGCTCTGTCCGAGAGCAGTGCCACCGTCCCGTGCGACGTGTTGTGGGCCGGTCCCCCGGCCGGCGCGACACGAACGGACGGCGCAACCGTCCTCGCGAACACGTCCGACCCGGTGGTGTGGTGGTCCCCCGCCCTCGCGACGCAGAAGCCGGATCTGAGCCGTGCCGTGCAGGACGGCCCGATCCCGCAGTGGATCCCGGGCGTCACGTTCTTGCAGACCACCGTCGACATGCTCGGTTCGCTCGGTGTACCCGCCGGTCACGGCCACCGCTACGGAACCGATCAGGGGACAGCTTTGGGGACTTGCTCCTGAAACTGCTGTGCGCCTTTATTAACCGCGGGGGGTTAATAAAGGCGCACAGCAAACAGGTCAGACTGCAGTTGCAATCGGGCCGCGAGCAGCTTCGTAGGCGGCACCGACACGGTAGAGGCGCTCGTCAGCCATGGCGGGCGCCATGATCTGCAAGCCCACCGGCAGGTTGTCGTCCGCGGACAGACCCGATGGCACCGACATCGCGCAGTGTCCGGCCAGGTTGGTCGGCAGCGTGCACAGGTCGGAGAGGTACATGGCCAACGGATCGCCGACCTTCTCCCCCAACTTCCACGGCGTGAACGGGCTGGTCGGCGAGACCAGTACGTCTACCTTCTCGTAGGCCTTGTCGAAATCGCGTGCGATGAGGGTACGAACCTTGAGCGCCGAACCGTAGTAGGCGTCGTAGTAGCCCGAGGACAGTGCGTAGGTACCGATCATGATGCGGCGCTTGACCTCCGGGCCGAAACCGGCGGCGCGGGTTGCCGCCATGACCTGGTCGGCACTCATGTTGCCTTCGTCGACGCGCAGTCCGTAGCGCATGGCGTCGAAGCGGGCCAGGTTGGACGAGACCTCACTGGGCAGCACCAGGTAGTACGACGCGAGCGCGTGCTCGAAGCTCGGGCACGAAACCTCGACAACTTCGGCGCCCAAAGCCTTGAGTTGCTCGACAGCAGCGTCGAAGGAAGCGATGACGCCGGGCTGGTAGCTGTCGGAGTGAAGTTCCTTGACCACACCGACCTTGACGCCGCGCAGGTCCCCGGCTGCACCCTCACGTGCCGCAGCGACCACCGGACGCACGGGGGCGTCGATGGACGTGGAGTCACGCGGATCGTGTCCGGCGATGACCTCGTGCAGCAGAGCGGTGTCGAGCACGGTGCGACCACAGGGGCCACCCTGATCGAGCGAGGAGGCGCACGCGACGAGCCCGAAGCGCGAGACAGTTCCGTACGTCGGCTTGGTTCCGACCGTCGCGGTGACCGCAGCGGGCTGACGGATCGAACCGCCGGTGTCGGTGCCGATGGCCAACGGGGCCTGACGGGACGCGAGCGCTGCAGCGCTACCACCACCGGATCCGCCGGGGATGCGGGTGACATCCCACGGGTTACGCGTCGGACCGAATGCGGAGTTCTCCGTGGAGGAGCCCATCGCAAATTCGTCGAGGTTCGTCTTGCCGAGGATCGGGATGCCCGCAGCGCGAAGCTTGCTCGTCAGGGTCGCGTCGTACGGCGAAACCCAGCCTTCGAGAATCTTCGACGCACAGGTGGTCGGCATGTCCGTCGTGGTGAAGATGTCCTTCAACGCAATCGGAACTCCGGCGAGTGCCGAAGCGGGTTCGTTTCCGCCTGCGAGCGAGTTGTCCACTGCTGCGGCGGCTTCGAGAGCCTGTTCACCGGCAACGTGCAGGAAGGCGTGGTACTCGGTGTCGACGGCAGCGATGCGGTCGAGATGCGCCTGCGTGACCTCTACCGAGGACACCTCACGCGAGTGGATCTTGCCGGCCAGCTCAGCGGCGTCCAGCGTGGTCAGATCGGTCATTCGCCCTCTCCAAGGATCTGCGGAACCGCAAAGCGATCCTGTTCGACTGCGGGTGCTCCGGACAATGCCTGCTCGGGGGTCAACCCGGGCACGATCACGTCGGGGCGCGTCACGTTGGTGACGGCATTGGGGTTCGCCATGGGCGGGACGTCGTCGGCCGCAACCTCGGTGACCACCTTGACGTGGTTGAGAATCGAATCCAACTGACCGGCGAACTCGTCGAGTTCGGCATCGGACAGGGCGAGTCTGGACAGCCGCGCGAGGTGCGCGACCTCGTCACGGGAGATGGCAGGCACCGCGGGGCCCCTTTCGGAAGAGGACGTGAACATTGCCGGTCCAGCCTAGTTCCTCGCCGCGACAGACCTGTAAGCACGCCTGCTGTGTCGACCGGTACGCACGCCTACTGTGTCCACCGCCACGTCGAATCCACCTCGTGTTTCGCTCGTGTGACAAGCATGTGCACCCGGTGTGACCCCGCCGCGGCGCCCACCAACGCGTGCTGAGCAAGTGCAAAGATGGGTGTGGCCCGGGTCGACGTGATCCGGGCGAGAACCGATCAGCGAAAGGCACGCACGTGTCGTACCTGCTTCGCGTCCAACTGCCCGACCGACCCGGCAGCCTCGGCGCGCTCGCCGTAGCTCTCGGATCCGTGGGCGCAGACATCCTCTCCCTCGACGTCGTGGAGCGAGGCGACGGTTTTGCCATCGACGACCTCGTGGTCGACGTCGAACCGGGCGCACTGCCCGACACCTTGATCACCGCTGCCGAGCATCTGCCCGACGTGCTGGTCGATTCGATCCGCCCCTACGCCGGGATTCTCGACACCCATCGTGAGCTCGAACTCATCGATTCCGTTGCGACAGCCCGAAACGATCGACTACAGGTCCTCGTCGACGGCGCGCCGCGTGTACTGCGAGTCGGCTGGTGCGTCGTCGCGGACATCGGCAAGCACGGTGCGTACCGCGTCGTCGGTAGCGCCGGCGCGCCGGAAACCCATGCCACCGACATTCCGTGGATGCCACTGGACAAGCCCACCGCCCTCGACGGCGAGGCCGACTGGGTTCCGGACGTCTGGCGAGAGATGAACACCAGCCTCGCTGCCGCACCGCTCGGCTCCGGCAATCGCGTCCTCATGCTCGGTCGTCCCGGAGGACCCGAATTTCGCCCTTCGGAGATAGCCCGCCTCGGCTATCTCGCCGGAATCGTCGCGACAGTGCTGGGCTGACCAGGCTGGGTAATCAGGCCAGACCGCGAACCATGACCGTCAGCTCCATACCGCGAATCGGCTCCCACGCGCGCTCGGGATCGGGGACGAACCCGTTGCGGTCGTAGATGCGACGAGCATCGACCATCTCGGGCTGCGTCGAGATGACCACCGAGTGATCGCCTCGGTCGTAGGCTTCGGCGATCACTGCGCGAACCAATGCGGTTCCGGCGCCCGATCCCCGAGCCTGCGGCGAGACCGCGAGCATGCGGAACTCGAGTTCGCCCTTCTGCGCAACATCCGCGAAGGGCGTGCCGGGTTCGGCGATCGTCAAAGAACCCACGACCTCTTCGCCGAGAACGGCAACCAGCACCCGCCCCTGCTCCACCCGAGTTGCGGTGTCTCGCAGGCGCTCCGCGTACGGCGATCCGCCGGCGACAAATCCGCCACCCACGTACGACTGCACAGTCAGTTCCCCGACGGTCTCGAACTCAGCCGGTAGAACTTCACGAATCTCGATCATGGCGTCACTATCGCACCCAGCACACCAATCTCAGAAATCGGACAAAGTCACTCTGATTCGTCCAAATCGGTGGGAGCAACCGCATCCGGGCCATCTTCGAGCAACCGCCGGAAGCCGTCTTCGTCGAGCACCGGCACACCCAATTCGACTGCCTTGTCATGCTTGGAACCGGGCGCTTCACCGACGACGACAAACGCAGTCTTCTTCGAGACCGACCCAGCCGCCTTACCGCCGCGCACCAAAATCGCTTCCTTCGCCTGATCTCGCGAGTACGTCTCGAGCGAACCGGTGACGACGATCGAGAGACCCTCGAGATTGCGCGGAATCGAGTCGTCTCGCTCGTCCTCCATACGCACTCCGGCCGAAGCCCACTTGTCGACGATCTGCTGGTGCCAGTCGACGGAGAACCACTCCACGACAGCGGCGGCGATTGTGGATCCGACACCGTCGACTGCAGCCAACTCGTCGACCGACGCTTCCCGAATACGTTGCAGCGAACCGAATTCGCCGGCCAACGCCCTCGCGGCAGTGGGGCCGACGTGCCGAATCGACAGTGCCACAAGCACTCTCCACAGCGGCTTGTCCTTGGCCGAATCCAGGTTGGCCAGCAAGCGTTTTCCGTTGGCAGACAGTGCTCCCGCATTGGTGCGGAAGATGGGAACCTCGATCAGTTTCTCGGCGTCGAGTGAAAAGAGATCGCCCTCGTCACCGATGACCTTCGCCTCCAGCAGCCCGGTCGCGGCCTCGTAACCGAGCACCTCGATGTCGAATGCTCCGCGCCCCGAGACGTGGAACACGCGCTCGCGCAACTGCGCCGGGCAGTACTGCTGATTAGGGCATCGCACGTCGACGTCGCCCTCTTTCGCGGGTGCCAACAACGTGCCGCACTCGGGGCAATGCGTCGGCATGACGAACTCGCGCTCGGTACCGTCACGCACGTCTGCCACGGGTCCGAGGACCTCGGGAATCACATCTCCGGCCTTACGCAACACCACGGTGTCGCCGATCAGCACACCCTTGCGCTTGACCTCGGATCCGTTGTGCAGCGTGGCCAAGGACACAGTGGAACCCGCTACCGTGACGGGTTCCATGTACGCGAACGGCGTCACGCGACCCGTGCGGCCGACACTGACCCGGATGTCGAGGAGCTTGGTCGTGACCTCTTCCGGCGGGTACTTGTATGCGATCGCCCACCGCGGTGCGCGAGACGTGGTGCCCAGACGTCGATGCAACGACATCTCGTCGACCTTGACCACCAACCCGTCGATCTCGTGCTCGACGTCGTGGCGATGTTCTCCCCAGTACTTCATCTTTTCGACCACGGCGTCGTCGCCGACCACCCGCGAGGTGTGCGTGGACACCGGCAGCCCCCAGGCGGAGAGGGCCACGTAGGCGTCGTACTGCGAAGCCGGCTCGAAACCTTCCATGCGCCCGAACCCGTGGCAGATCATGCCGAGGCGACGACGCGCGGTGACGGCAGGATTCTTCTGACGCAGGGAGCCCGCCGCAGAGTTGCGCGGATTGGCGAACGGCGCCTTACCCTCCTCCACGAGGGAGGCATTGAGTGCCGCGAAGTCCTCGAGGCGGAAGAACACCTCTCCTCGCACCTCGAGCAAGGTTGGAATCGGGAATTCGTCCGTGGCGGTGAGCCGCTCCGGGATGTCGTTGATCGTCAGGGCATTGAGAGTGACCAACTCGCCCGTACGACCGTCGCCGCGGGTTGCCGCACGCACGAGTTTGCCGTTCTCGTAGACGAGATTGAGCGCGACACCGTCGATTTTCACTTCGCAGAGATAGTGCAGTTCCGGCCCGGTTTCCTGCTCTACCTTGGCGATCCATCCGCGGAGTTCGGACTCGTCGAAGACGTTGTCGAGGCTGAGCATCCGCTCGAGGTGATCGACGGACGTGAAGTCCGTCGCGAATCCGCCGCCGACGAGTTGCGTCGGAGAGTCGGGAGTTCGCAGATCCGGGTACTGCTCTTCGAGAGCATTGAGCTGCCCGAGCAATGTGTCGAATGCACCGTCCGAAATGACGGGCGCGTCACGAACGTAGTAGCGGAACTGATGCTGGCGTACCTCTTCGGCCAGCTCCGTCCACTGCTCGCGCGCCTCGTTGGGCGCTGGCTGCATTGCATCCGCGGTATCAGTCACAGCTAGAAGATTATCGGTTCACACCGACACACCACACGACTCCACGTCAGAACGCAACACATCAGAACGCAACACATCAGAACGCCGACGGATCGTCCACCAATGCCTTGCCGACGTCTGTGCACAGCCGAAGGGCGGCTCGACTCCACTCGAGGCTCGCACCCGCAAGACCACAGCTTGGGGTTACCGCGACCTGGTTCTGCAGGAGTTCACGCGAGAATCCGAGACGATCGATCAGGGTGACGGCGGGCATCGCGCACTCTTTCCACGTCACCGGCTTTTCCGGCGGGGCGGAAGGAACCAGACCGAGCGCCAATTCCTTGCCGGCGTCGAACAACTGGCCGATGCCGTCCAGATCACGTGAGCCGATGAGCGACATGTCGAAGCTCACGCCGAACGCCTGGCTTCGCCTCAGCAGATCCCACGGCATGTCGGCGCCGCAACTGTGGACGATTGTGGGCAATCCGCAACCGCTGATCGTCGAGTCGAGAACGGCGAGCGCCTCGGGTTCCGGCAGAGCCGGAACGCTCTCCATCTTGGTGCGCCCGGGTAGTGAACCGGCCAGCACTGCCGCGATCTGCGGCTCGTCCAATTGGATCACCACTCGGGCACCGGTACGACGAGTGACCTCGGCGGCGTGGCGCGCGAGCCCCTCACCAAGTGATTCGGCGATGTCCCGGAGTGCCCCACGGTCGACGAGAACTCGCGAACCGTTTGCAACCTCGATCTCGGCGCCGAGTGTCAGCGGGCCGGCAGCTTGAAGCTTGATCACGTGGTCTCCGCCGACCAGACGGGCCGATTCCCAGGCTTCCTCGAGTGCGTCGAGATCCTGATTCAGGAAGTCCTCGGCTCGCTTCGCGACGTTGCCCCGCCGAGGCACGACGCGATAGGCGCGGGTCGAGGCGTCGAGGTTGATGTCGACCAGAATCGCGCCTGCTCGGCCGACCATGTCAGCGCCGAGACCGCGGCTCGGCAACTCCACCAGGTGTGGGAAACCGCCCAGTTCACCAAGGATGGTTGCGGCGCTTTCGCGGGCGTCCGTGCCCGGCCAGGATCCGATTCCGGTGACGAGGCCACCGATGGAAACCTGCTGTGTCACAGTGCGTTCGGCTCGGATTCGGTGCCGGAGATGGTGCCACTGCCGAGAACCTGGTCGCCCAGTTCGCTGTCGGGGCGATACAGCACGACGGCCTGGCCCTTCGCGACGCCGGTCAGTGGTTCGCGCAACGAAATGGAGATGCCGCCGCCCGAAGTACCGTCGTCGACGGCCTCGGCGACGGCCTGCGCCAGTCCGCCGTGCGCACGAACCTGCACCATGCACTCGACGGGGCCTTCCGGCGCCTGGCCCGAGGTCCAGATCGCGCGCTGGGCCGAGATGGCCCAGACGTCGAGATTCTTGGCCGAACCGACTCGCACCGTTCCGGTTTCGGGCTCGATCGCGGTCACGTACCGCGGACGGCCGTCACCTGCGGGACCTTCGACGCCGAGCCCCTTGCGCTGTCCGATCGTGAAGCCGTGTACGCCGTCGTGTGCAGCGAGGACCTCACCCGAATCGGCGTCGACGACGCTTCCGGGACGAACGCCGATGCGCGCACCCAGGAATGCTCGGGTATCGCCGGTCGGGATGAAGCAGATGT
This sequence comes from Rhodococcus sp. P4_E4, assembly GCF_056401575.1. Taxonomy (NCBI): domain Bacteria; kingdom Bacillati; phylum Actinomycetota; class Actinomycetes; order Mycobacteriales; family Nocardiaceae; genus Rhodococcus; species Rhodococcus sp. P4_E4. The sequence goes on from NZ_JBFUJB010000023.1 coordinate 37,803, forward strand.
CATGGCTGTCAGGCTTGTTCGCCACAGCCAGACCGCGCTCGGCGGCTTCCTCGCGGATCTGTTCTTTCGGTGTGTCACCGATCGGGAACATCGCGCGCGAAAGCTGATCAGCCGTCAGCACACCGAGGACATACGACTGATCCTTGTCCGCGTCGACCGCCCGGCGCAGGACGCCGCCTTCGAGGCGCGCGTAGTGACCGGTCGCCACGGCATCGAAGCCGAGAGCGACCGCACGGTCGGCCAGTGCGGTGAACTTGATCTTCTCGTTGCACCGCAGGCACGGATTGGGGGTCTCACCCGCTGCGTACGACGCCACGAAGTCGTCGATCACGTCTTCCTTGAAGCGATCGGCGAAATCCCAGACGTAGAAGGGTATTCCGAGGACGTCGGCAGCGCGCCTGGCGTCGCCGGCATCTTCCTTCGAACAGCATCCACGCGAACCCGTCCGCAATGCACCCGGCGCCGTGGACAGCGCAAGATGAACGCCGACGACGTCATGTCCGGCGGCAACAGCGCGGGCGGCGGCGACAGCGGAGTCGACACCTCCGCTCATGGCTGCGAGTACTCGCATCAGCGATCCCCTCCACGCGAACCGGCACCGGCAAGACCGGCGGCCCGAGCGCGCTCTACTACTTGTGGAAGCGCAGCGATCAGCGCGTCCACATCGGTGACACTCGACGTATGTCCGAGCGAAAATCTCAGTGAGCCACGCGCGACGGGCGATTCGACGCCCATCGCGATCAAGACATGGCTGGCTCTGGCCACACCGGCGGTGCAAGCCGAACCGGTGGAACATTCGATACCGGCTGCGTCGAGCAGCATCAGCAACGAATCGCCCTCGCAGCCGGGGAAGGTGAAGTGCGCGTTACCGGGAAGCCGATCGGATCCGGTCGGGCCGTTGAGCACCGACTCGGGAAGAATCTCCAGGACTCCGTCGATCAAACGGTCACGCAACTGCGCCAATTCCCTTGTGCTGGAATCGAAGTTCTCGACGTTTGCGCGCAGCGCCGCAGCCATCCCGACAACGCCCGCAGTATCCGGAGTGCCCGAACGCAGATCACGTTCGTGTCCGCCGCCGTGAAGGAGCGGCACACACGGAACCTGGCGTCCGAGCAGCAGTGCGCCGACGCCGTGCGGACCACCGAACTTGTGCGCCGCGATGCTCAGCGCGGACAACTTGCTCGCCGCGAAATCGACCGGCAATTGCGCAACGGCCTGAACCGCGTCGCTGTGCATCGGAATCTCGAACTCAGCCGAAATCTCCGCCAACTCCACGATCGGCATGATGGAGCCGACCTCGTTGTTGGCCCACATCACCGTCACGAGTGCTACCTCGTCGGCGTGGACGGAAAGCTCGTCGCGCAAGGTCTGCGGGTCGACGACACCGTTCTCGTCGACCGGCAACCACGTCACGCGCGCGCCCTCGTGCTGCTCGAGCCACTCGACGGCGTCGAGCACCGCATGATGCTCGACGGAGCTGGCCAGGATGCGAGTGCGTCGCGGATCGGCGTCACGGCGAGCCCAGTAGATGCCCTTGACCGCGAGATTGTCGCTCTCGGTTCCGCCGGAGGTGAAGATGACCTCCGAAGGCCGCGCACCCAGGCTGGCAGCGATCGATTCCCGCGACTCCTCGACGCGGCGCCGGGCCGCACGGCCGGAACCGTGCAGCGAGGACGCGTTGCCCACGGTTTTGAAGGTATCGGTCATCGCCTCGATAGCGGCTGCCGACATCGGAGTCGTGGCGGCATGATCGAGGTACACCGGAAATCCGGCGTGGGCACTGTGTGCAGGCAGAGTCATGGCTTGACAAGGATAGCCCAGCACGAGAGTTCGCCCAGCCTCGCTCAGCAGGCTAAGCGGTCATTGCCGGGGAGGTATCGATTTGTCCCACGGCTTGTGTCACGAGTTCCGGTGCGGGGTCGAAGATGTCGTGAGCTGCCAAATCGATGGTTTCGACGCCACGTACGGCTCTCTCGCATCGCTGCGCGAGGTCGACTCGACACTCCCCTGCCTCCTCGAGCGGAGCCAGCCTGACCTTCACCTCGACGTTCTTCTGACGCAGGATCCGACGGATGGACTGACCGATAGTTTCGGTGCCGACAAAGCACGGTCCGGTGCACAGGGAACCGTCGGCGTTCTCGTAGCGGATCGCCATCGGCTGAACCGGGCATTCGGCGTCGACGGCAGCTTGGAACATCGCCGGGCGAAAACCTCCGTACGCCCGCCCGCACCAGGTCGTTCCCTCGGGAAACACCATTACGCGGACACCACGCTGAAGTCGTTCGCGAACGACGTCGACGGTTCCGGGAAGTTCACGCAGTCGGGCGCGATCGATGGGCACTACGCGCATCCGGCGCGCGAGACCACCGAGCACTGCCCAGTCGAGCAGGTCGGCACGGGCGACGAAGTTGGCCGGGGCAACGGCACTCGCGACGAGGACGTCGGTCCACGACACGTGACCGGCGACAACCATCACGCCCGCCGGTTCGGCGCGCCCCAACCGCTGATCGTCGACCGTGAGCTTCATTCCCAGACAACGCAGCAACGCGCGCGAGTATCCGCGTTGCATCTCCGTACGCCAGGTGCGCGGGAGCAGCCAGCCGGCCGAGAGCACCGGCGCAGTCACCAGTGCGGCGCCGACCATGATCCCGCGGGCCATCACGGTGATACTCGACACACCGGGTGCGTCCGTAGGTAGGCACCCGTCGCCGCAGGGGCTCGTCGGCACCCAGTACGGCACCGTCGCGGTCATCAGCCGATCCCCGATTCGTGTGCGGCGGCCGCCGATCGCAGCCGTTCCAGATAGCGCTTGTTGGCGGAGTGAAGGCCTTGCAGCGCAACAAAATCGGCCACACCGAACTCAGGATCGTGAGCAGGTTCCCCGCAGATCATCGCGCCCATCCGCAAGTAGCCACGGAGCAACGGCGGCATCGTCACGCGTTCCGGTGAGGCAATCTCGTCGAGCGTCAGACCGCCGAGGACCACCGAGTTTCGTGGCGTCACCCGCCGCGACTCAGGGCTGGCGTGTTTGTTCATCACGAAGTCACGGACGCCGCGGACATCGGCGCCGGCAATTGAATCGGGGCTCGGCAAGATGGGCACGGAGACGCAGCCCATCACCCACTCGTATCCGGTCAGTTCGAGGTAGTGCAGAATGCCCGACCACATCAGGCTCAGGACGGATCCGGTGCGGTGCGCGGGATCGACGCACGCGCGACCCATTTCGACGATCCTGTTCGCCACCGGATCGAGCGCGGAGATGTCGAATTCGGTTGCGGTGTAATACCCACCTGCCGCCGCAGCGGAATCCGGCGGCAGCATTCGGTAGCAGCCGACGTACTCCTCGGTGATGTTGTCACGAACGAGTAGATGATCACAGAATTCGTCGAAGCCGTCGGCGTCGAGTTCGAAGACCCCGGCCGACGCCGGGAGGGAGAAGCCTGGCTCGGAGGCGAACACTCGGTATCGAAGGCGCTGCGCTGCGACACGATGCTCGCGGTCGGAGGAGACGATCAGGGAATATCTCGGCTGGGCGACCTCACGGCCGAGATTGTCACTCGCGGAGCGAAGGACTGACGTAATTGTCATGCGCAAGGTTTATCGAGCGCGAACGGCGTCTCGGTATCGACGAAGTGACATGCCGATGCAGGCCGGGTGAATAAAGCACTGTGCGCCTTTATCAACCGCGGGGGGTTGATAAAGGCGCACAGCAGTTTGTGCTTTTTAGCCCTTGTGGGACTTCACAGCTTCGGTGAGCTGCGGTGCGACGTTGAACAGGTCGCCCACGATGCCGAAGTCGGCGATCTCGAAGATGGGTGCCTCTTCGTCCTTGTTGACCGCGACGATGGTCTTGGACGTCTGCATGCCGGCGCGGTGCTGGATGGCACCGGAAATGCCGAGCGCGATGTACAGCTGCGGGGAGACCGTCTTACCGGTCTGACCGACCTGGAACTGTCCGGGGTAGTAACCCGAGTCCACAGCGGCACGCGAAGCACCGACTGCAGCACCGAGGGAATCGGCCAGCTCTTCGACGACGGAGAACTTGTCCGCGCTGCCGACGCCACGTCCACCGGAGACGACAACCGACGCCTCGGTGAGCTCGGGGCGGTCGCCGCCGACAATGGGCTCACGCGAGGTGACCTTGACGGCACTCTCGTCCTGAGCCGGAACCTCGACGGTGATCTGCTCGCCTGCGCCGGCCTGCGGAGCAGCCTCGACTGCACCCGGACGAACCGAGTAGACGGGAACGTCGCCGTTGGCCTTGGCTTCGACGGTGAACGCGCCACCGAAGATGGAGTGGACGCCGGTGCCGTCAGCCTTGATCTCGATGACGTCGGTCAGCAGTCCGGAGCCCAGACGTGCGGCCAGACGACCGGCAACCTCTTTGCCCTCGGTGCCGGCTGCGGTGATGACTGCTGCCGGGCTGGTGGACTCGACCAGAGCGGCGAGAACGTCGACCTTGGGGGTGACGAGGTAGCCGTCGATGTCGTCGGACTCGGCGACGTAGATCTTCTCGGCTCCGGCTGCTGCCAGAGCGTCGGCGAGCTTTGCTGCGGTGCCCGCGGGGCCGGCGACAACTGCCGACGGCTCACCGAGTGCGCGTGCAGCGGTGATGAGTTCGGTGCTGACCTTCTTCAGCGCACCCTCTGCGTGCTCTACGAGCACAAGTACTTCTGCCATGACTTAACTCTCCCTGAGTTCTTCTGCTGGATGTCTAGAAGGGCGCGATCAGATGACCTTGTTGCTGACGAGGTAAGCGGCAATCTTGGTGCCACCGTCTCCCTCGTCGGCGATGCGCTCACCAGCGGTACGGGGGGGCTTCGGGGTGGAGGACGTCACGGTGGTGCCGGCGTTGGCAACTCCGACGGTCTCCGGGTCGACTCCGAGGTCGGCCAGCGTGTAAACGAGAACTTCCTTCTTCTTCGCGGCCATGATGCCCTTGAAGGACGGGAAGCGCGGCTCGTTGATCTTCTCGGTGACCGAGACGATCGCGGGCAGCGAAGCCTCGAGGCCGAAGACGCCCTCGTCGGTCTCGCGCTCACCGGTGATCTTGCCGTCGGCGACGACGACCTTGCGCAGCTGCGTGAGCTGCGGGATGCCCAGGTACTCGGCGATGATGGCCGGAACAGCGCCGACGCGGCCGTCGGTGGCCTCGTTGCCGGCGATGATCAGGTCGGCAGGCTCGTCGTTCTCGAAGGTGATCTGTCCGAGAGCAGCAGCGAGCGTCCATGCGGTCTGGATCGCGTCGGAGCCGTGCAGTGCCGGGTCGTTGATGTGGACGGCCTTGTCGGCGCCCATCGACAGAGCCTTGCGGATAGCGTCGGTGGCGCGGTCGGGACCTGCGGACAGCACCGTTACCTCACCGCCCTGAGCTTCCTTGATCAGGAGTGCTTCTTCGACGGAGCGCTCGTTGATCTCGTCGAGGACTGCGTCAGCGGCTTCACGGTCAAGCGTGTAGTCGCCGTCGGTCAGCTTGCGCTCGGACCATGTGTCGGGGACCTGCTTGATCAAAACAACGATATTCGTCATGGGTCTTCGTCGACCTCCTGTGTGTAATTCACCTGATAAATCGTCTGTGGTGCTCGCGCAGTCCGAGCGTCCGAAAAGAGAGTCCGACAGGTCTCCCCACGGGCGAATTTCTCGGCTCACGTCGGCTGTGCGTTAGATTACCCCACGTTAAGTTACCGGTGGGTAACTTAACGTGGAACCTCGTCCACCATAACGGCACGAACAGGAATTGACAGCAGTGATCTGGACCACGGCGAACACGTTCTACTCGGATGGCACTAATCTCGCACGGGTGAGTGAAACGAGTGTCAGCAACCACGAGGACGCACCCCTGCCCTTGACGGGCGAACGAACCGTGCCAGGAATCCCCGAGGAGAACTACTGGTTCCGACGCCACGAAGTGGTGTACCGCGCACTTCTGGAGCGCTGCACGGACCGCCGAGTCCTCGAGGCCGGATCCGGAGAAGGCTACGGCGCCAACATGATTGCGGACATCGCAACGAAGGTTACCGGCCTCGACTACGACATCTCCGCGGTCGAACACGTCCGCGCGCGCTACCCCCGCGTCGAGATGCTCCACGGCAACCTCGCCGAGCTTCCACTGGCCGACAACTCGGTTGACGTCGTCGTCAATTTTCAGGTGATCGAGCACCTGTGGGATCAGGGTCAGTTCCTGCGCGAGTGCTTCCGAGTTCTCGCTCCCGGCGGTGAACTTCTGATCAGTACCCCCAACCGGATCACGTTCTCCCCCGGCCGCGACACGCCGCTCAACCCTTTCCACACTCGTGAGCTCAACGCCGCCGAAATGACCGAATTGCTCGAAGACGCCGGATTCCGCGTTCAGTTGATGACCGGCGTCCACCACGGTTCACGCCTGAAGGAACTCGACGCCAAGCACGGCGGATCATTCATCAACGCGCAGATCGACCGCGCGTTGGCCGGTGAGCCCTGGCCCGAAGATCTCACCCGCGACGTCGAGGGCATCACCGTCGACGACTTCAGCATCAGCGAACCCGACATCGACGACAGCCTCGACCTCGTCGCTATCGCCGTGAAAGACAGCGCTGCGAAGGAAACTGCCGTGAAGGAATCCGGCGAGTGAGTAACGCAACACCCGTCACCGAACCGGGGATGTTCGCCCTGGTTCTGCACTCCCATCTGCCGTGGCTCGCCAACCACGGCAGATGGCCCGTCGGCGAGGAATGGATCTACCAGTCCTGGGCTGCGTCGTACATTCCGCTCGCCGCCGCGCTACGACGACTGGCCGACGAGGGCCGATCGCACCTGCTGACGCTGGGAATCACGCCGGTGCTCGCGGCCCAGTTGGACGATCCCCACTGCCTCGCCGGTATGCATCACTGGCTCGGCAACTGGCAGATCCGTGCACACGAGGCCGCCGGCATGCCGGACGCAGCGCACCGCGAACTCGGAGCGCGCGAACACCGAGCGTCCGCAGCGGCTCTCGAAGATTTCGAGACTCATTGGCAGCACGGCGCCTCACCCGTGTTCCGCGACCTCATCGACCGCGAGGCCTTCGAGCTTCTCGGCGGGCCGCTGGCCCACCCGTTCCAACCGCTGCTCGACCCTCGCTTGCGTGCGTTCTCCCTCCGCGAAGGTCTCGCCGACGCGCATGCCCGGTGGAACCACACTCCGACCGGGATCTGGGGGCCCGAGTGCGGGTACACCCCGGGCATGGAGCGCGGGTACGCCGAAGCGGGCGTCACCCACTTCATGGTCGACGGTCCCGCCTTGCGCGGCGACACGTCCCTCGGTCGCCCGGTTCGAGAATCCGACGTGGTTGCCTTCGGCCGCGACCTGCAGGTCAGCTACCGCGTCTGGTCCCCGAAATCCGGATATCCGGGTCACGCTGCTTACCGCGATTTCCACACCTACGACCACGAGACGGGCCTCAAGCCGTCGCGGGTCACCGGACGGACCGTCGACTCCGCCGACAAGTTGCCGTACGACCCCGAACTCGCCGCCGCCGCCGTCGACAAGCACGTCGCCGACTTCGTCGAAACCGTTCGGGCGCGTCTGCGCAGTGAATCCACCCGCATCGGCCGCGACGCCCTCGTGGTCGCAGCATTCGACACCGAACTGTTCGGGCACTGGTGGCACGAAGGCCCGCAGTGGCTCGAGAAGCTCCTGCGCGCGCTTCCGGAAGCCGGAATTCGCGTCGGCACCCTCGCCGACGCCAAGGAATCGGGATACGTGGGCGAACCCGTTCAGCTCGAGGATTCGTCCTGGGGATCGGGCAAGGACTGGCGCGTATGGGCCGGCGATCAGGTGTCCGACCTCGTGCAACTGAACTCCGAGGTGGTCGATACCGCCCTCACCACCGTGGACAAGTCTCGCGGCCGCGACAACGCACCCGGCCGACCGGAACTGCGAAACCGGGTCAACGATCAGGTCCTTCGCGAGACACTGATGACAGTTTCGAGCGATTGGGCATTCATGGTGAGCAAGGATTCGGCCGCGGGGTACGCCCGCGAACGCGCACACAAGCACGCCCACGCGACCCGGGAAATCTCCGAAGCGCTCGTTTCCGGCCGCGATGCCGTGGCCGAGCGGCTGGCCGAAGGCTGGAATCACGCCGACGGATTGTTCCCGGGGCTGGATGCTCGCCGTCTGCCTGACACAGAACTGGTGAACGGGAGCGCGTCGTGAAGATTCTCATCGTCTCGTGGGAGTACCCACCGGTCGTTGTCGGCGGCCTCGGCCGACACGTCCACCATCTCGCCACCGAGCTTGCGGCTGCAGGCCACGAAGTCGTGGTTCTCTCGCGCCGCCCCTCCGGCACCGATGCGTCGACGCACCCGACGGTCACGCACATCTCCGAAGGCGTACTGGTCGTCGCAGTGGCCGAGGACCCGGCACACTTCGTCTTCGGCGAGGACATGCTCGCGTGGACCCTCGCGATGGGTCACGCGATGGTCCGTGCCGGGATGGCGCTGCACAAGCCAGGAGTGGGCGAGGGCTGGCAACCGGACGTCGTGCACGCACACGACTGGCTGGTCGCACATCCGGCGATCGCCTTGGCCGAATTCTATGACGTCCCACTGGTTTCCACCCTTCACGCCACCGAGGCGGGTCGCCACAGCGGTTGGATCTCCGGACGCATCAACCGCCAGGTCCACTCGGTCGAGTGGTGGCTGGCAAACGAATCCGACTCTCTCATAACCTGTTCGGCGTCCATGCAGGAAGAAGTGACCGAACTCTACGGTCCGACGCTGCCGCCGATCACTGTCATCCGCAACGGAATCGACGTGACCACGTGGAACTTTCGCGAACGTGGCCCGCGGTCAGGGCCGCCGAAACTCCTCTTCGTCGGCCGCCTGGAATACGAGAAGGGTGTGCAGGACGCTATCGCGGCACTCCCCCGAATCCGTCGTAGCCACCCCGGCACGACCCTCGCGATCGCGGGCGAAGGCACCCAGTTCACCTGGCTCTACCAACAGGCGCGCACACATCGCGTCGCGCGGGCAGTGGACTTTCTCGGCAACCTCGATCACACGGAACTGCTCAGCTGGCTGCACGGAGCGGACGCCATCGTCCTGCCGTCGCGCTACGAGCCGTTCGGGATCATCGCCCTCGAAGCGGCGGCAGCCGGCACGCCGCTGATCACGTCCACCGCAGGCGGACTGGGCGAAGCGGTAGTCGACGGGGTGACCGGGATGTCGTTCCAACCGGGTGACATCGCCGGGCTCACCTCGGCGGTCCGCGAGGTTCTCGACGATCCCGCCGGGGCGCAGGAACGGGCAGTGGCCGCCCGGGCACGCCTGACGTCGGACTTCGACTGGCATCAGGTCGCCGAGGAGACTGCTCACGTCTACGCGGGCGCAAAGCGTCGGGTGCGGCAGCCGTTGGCGCGGCCGCAGATTCCCGAGCGGCCGCTCCCTGGTCGCTGAAGAGCTGACCTCAGCGGGTCGGGAGGGGCGCGGTGAAGCGAGAACTCGCATCCCCGAGCAGATGGCCCGGTGGCAACATCCGGCCACACAACACCAGCAACAAGTCCTGCGCCGCTCCGTGAACCTCGGCGCCGGCACCGTACGTCCAGTCTCGGTCGTCGGCGCGCAACCGAGCGCCGTCGAGGTCAGTTCCGAAATACTTCACGGTTTTGGGCGAGAGTCCGCTGAGCACACGAGTGAGCCGGTCTTCGGGCACCACGTAGTCGTCGCCGAGTGCCACGCGAATGTCCTGACCGTGGATCACGTCGTGTGAGAGTGCACCCTCGAAGCCACCGCCCGGCGGCTTCCACGGGTGTGCGACGTTGTCGCGAAGCGAGGCAAGCAGTTGTTGCTCACCGACTTCCGACGCGTCGGCGAGCGCTCGCCGATTCGACATCTTGGTGAAGTTTCCGCGTGACTTGACCATTTCCACGACGAATCGCGGCGCCGAGTATCGGTAGGGCATGGTGATGTGCGCGATCACTTCGCGGACCCGCCACCCGTCGCACAGGGTCGGCGCGTTCCACTGCTCCTCGCTCAGGCCTTCGAGAAATCCCACCAGTTCGCGGCGCTGCGCCACGACCCATTCGGGTGTCTGTTCGCTCATGTCGGCACTCCTTTCACCGGCGCAGACTTTCGGCGCCGATACCGATACAGACCGGTGGCGGCGCCGAAAGTAATCGCTGGTTCTGCCAAAAAGTGAGCTACGACGTCGACGACGCGTCGGCAGCGTCCGCAGCAGCCTTCTTGCGTGCGATGTCCTCGAGTGCCGCGATGTACTTTGCACGATCGGCAGCGCCGGCTTCCCAATCGGACTTGCGGTTCTTGACCGCCTTCGCGGGCGAGCCGACCGCGATGCTGTAGTCCGGGATGTCTCCCTTGACGACGGCGTGCGCCCCGAGGACACAACCGCGTCCGACGCGGGTATTTCGCAGCACGGTGACCTTCGCTGCCACCCAGGTGTCCGGGCCGATACGGACGGGGCCCTTGACGATGCCCTGGTCCTTGATCGGTGTGTTGATGTCGTCCATGCGGTGGTCGAAGTCGCAGATGTAGCACCAGTCGGCTACGAGCGTCGACGCACCGATTTCGATGTCGAGGTAGGTGTTGACGACGTTGTCCTTGCCGAAGACGACCTTGTCGCCGATGCGCAGCGAACCTTCGTGGCAACGGATCGCGTTGCCGTCGCCGATGTGTACCCAGCGCCCGATCTCGAGGCGGGACAGGTCGGGGGTCGAATGGATTTCGACGTTCTTGCCGAGGAACACCATGCCGCGCAGGATCACGTGCGGGTTGGCCATCTTGAACTTGGCGAGACGGTAGTACCGCACCAGATACCAGGGTGTGTACGCCTTGTTCGCCAGAACCCATTTGAGGGAATCGACCGTCAAGAACTTGGCCTGATCGCTGTCGCCTCGGCGTGATCCCCGCCATCGAGTGCGCAACGGTGCGCCCCACATGCTCGTCATGAGTGTTCAGCCTACGTGGGGCCGACTCACCGACCCTCGGGGTGTGCCCCGTCACGTCGCCCCGGTCGGGATAGTCTCTGGTCCGGGCTTGTGCAGTTACCGAGGGCTCTTGATCAAGTGAAGGCAGGGAGATTGTGATGCGGCGGGTCCTACGGTCGTCCGTGATGGTGTCGACGGCGATCGCTGCGGCCCTGATCGCCGGTTGCGGCAGTGACGACGGACGGGTGGACCGGTACGCGTCGGCGGGTTGGCCGGCCATGCATGCCGACGCCCGCAACAGCGACACGAGCCCGGTCACCGGATCACGCGATGTCGAGTTCGCATGGTCACGCCCTCTCGGCGGTCCGGTTGCCGCGTACGCCTCGGTGGCCGCGAACGGCCAGAGCTTCGTCACCGCCCGCACCGAGAACGGCTGCAATCTCTTCTCGTTCCAGATGGATACGGGTCGCAAGAAGTGGTGCGCTCGACTCAACGACGGAGTAGTCGCGTCCACGCCCATCGTCGACACGGCCACCAATGTCTACGTCGGTGAGAGCGGCGCGATGATGTCCTTCACCGAGACTGGTCAATTGCGTTGGCGCACGCTCGTTGTGGGCACTCCTCTCTCGTCGCAGTTCACCGGCGACGGAAACCTGTTGTTCATCACCCAATTGGGTCAGATCAACGTGCTCGACCCGCAGACCGGCGCCAAAGTGGTTCCGTCGTTCGACCTGATCCCGCCGCCGTCGATCGACCAGGGCGCAAATGCAGAACTCATTCCCGACAACAAGGGTTTGAACGAGTGCTTCCTCGGCACGTCCGGCTGCCCGGTGGCCAATACGCCGGCAGTGGACCTGGGCACCGGCAAGTTCTACTTCACCTTCTACGGACCCAGTTCTCGGGCAGCCGATCTGGTCGCCATGAAGTACACGGGCGGCGACAATCCGTCCATCACCCGCGAGTGGTCCACCGACGCGCTTCCCGGTGGAACGGCGTCGAGCCCGGACCTGTCGAAGGACGGCAAGACCGTGTACGCCACCGACAACAACGGATCTCTCTGGGCAGTGAACGCCGAAACCGGTGACACCAGGTGGAGTTACGACATCGGCTTCAACTCGGCCGGTAGTGCCTCGACGTCCGACGACGGTTTGATCATTCCCGCCGGCGGCGACAAGGGCCACCTCCTTGCCGTGCGCGACGAGGGAGATCACGCCGAACTGGCCTGGGAACGTAAAGACCTTCTGCAACTGGGTGTTCCGGCGCAGACCGCCGGCAACACCGGATACACCGTCGTCCGTGAGGGTGAGAACGGACTGAGCCTGATCACCTTCGACACCGAAACCGGTGAGACGGTGGATCAGGACACGTTGCCGGGAGCAGTCGGCTTCACCGTCGGCACCTCGATCGGCCCCAAGGGCGAAGTGTTGACGCCCAGCGCAATCGGTGAGCTGTTCGTCTTCAAGTGAGCTAGCGGGAAGCCTCACAGATGAAGGCCGACGCCGATCGTCCGATCCGCACGATCACGACGCTCAGTGCACGCGAGCCCTTGAGCTTGAGCCGTGGACGCAGCACTGCCGGGTCCACGTCGACTCCTCGCACCAAAATTTCGGCCACACCGCAGTCCCGCTTGGACAGTGTCTGTTTGAGCAGTTTCTCCGAGTACTTGATCTGCTCGAGGATCCGGAATCCGCGAACTCCCTCAGGGACGCTGTCACCGGTCAGATAAGCGATGCGTGGATCGAGCTGCCAGAGGCCGTGTCTGGCCGCGTAGTGGCGCACGAGGCCTGCGCGCACTACCGCTCCGTCCGGGTCGATGATCCACTCCCCCGGAGCTTGCTCCGGAATCACGTCGTCCTCGGCGTCGGTGATCGCCCACCCGCTCCCGTCGGAGCGAAGCACCGAAGCTCGACGCGTGACGCCGGACTCGGCCAGTCCCGTCGACCACAGGCATGCTTCCTTGACGCCGCCGTCGAGCGAGACGACCTCGACTTCCCCGTCCCAGCCCAGATTGTCGAAATCGAGTCCGGGAGCACACTTCACCGCGAGATCACGGCCGGAGTACGCCTCGACGAGGTCCGGTAGCGGCGGCATCAACGCTGCCGGATCGTGAGTGCGGCGACCGCCCGATCGCCGGGCGGGGTCCGCCAGTACGACGGTGTCGCGTGTCGTCGGGCGGAGCGCGTCGGCCCGCAACAACGCTGCGCTCGGCACATTGCGCTGTGCCATCGCCAGGCGAACGGAATCGATGTCGCTGCCGATCACGCGATGCGCAACTCCGGTCAAGGCATGCAGTTCGGCGCCGATTGAGCACGTCACGTCGTGGACGTCGCGCCCGATCAGACGCTGCGCGCGGTGCGCCGCCACAACACCGGGAGTGGCCTGCTGCATCGCGTCGTCCGTGAACAACCACTGATCACTGCCGGGCAGTTTCGAAGCGGCCTTGCGTCGAAGCAGGACGGTGTCCACGAGCGCAGGCATGTGATCACCGAAACGCGTACGCGCCCGGCCGATGTCGGCCAGACGCGTACGCGTGGACAGTTCGAGCTGATCCACCTCGGCCAAGGCAGCTACGCCGGAATCACTTCCGAGATAGTCGACGTCGCCGAGGGTGAAGTCATAACCCAATTCAGTTGCCGGGCTTCACGCCGGTGATCATGACGTTGTAGAAGAATCCGCGAGGAACGACGTGGCGGAGCACCTTCTCGTCGACCCAGCTGAGCGTCTTCCAACCACCGAAAGCGAAACGTCCCCAGCCCCAACCGAGCTTCTCCGGCGGAACAGCTGCTTCGAAGGTACGGACCGGCCATCCGAGAAGCGCCGCGGCGAATTCCTCGGTGGCAGCGTGGACCTGATCGGCTCCCGCGGACTTCGCCATGTTCTCGAGGTCGGTGGGGTCGAACGTGTGGATGTCGACGACTGCTTCGAGCGCTGCTGCGCGAGAGGACTCGTCGAGCTCTTCCTGCGGGCGACGCCAATCTGCCAGGAACGGCAGCTTGGTCACGCGCGTGGTTGCTTCCCACGTCGCGCGGCCGAGCCAGCGGGCGTAGAAGTTACCGACAGTCGTGGGCTCACCGGCGAAGACGAAACGGCCGCCGGGCTTGAGGACACGAAGGACCTCGCGCAGCGACTTCTCGACGTCGGGAATGTGGTGCAGCACGGCGTGGCCGACGACCAGGTCGAAGGTGTTGTCCTCGTACGGAATGGTCTCGGCATCGGCAACACGGCCGTCGACCGGAAGGCCGAGGCTTTCTGCATTGCGCAGTGCGACCTTGACCATGCCGGGCGAGAGGTCGGTGACCGAACCGGTCTTGGCGACTCCACCCTGCATCAGGTTCAGGAGGAAGAATCCGGTGCCGCAACCCAGTTCGAGGGCGCGCTCGTACGGGAGCGGCTGATCGCCCGCGACGGCGTCGAAACGACCACGTGCGTAGTCGATGCAGCGCTCGTCGTACGAGATGGACCACTTGTCGTCGTAGGTTTCGGCTTCCCAGTCGTGGTAGAGCACCTGGGCGAGCTTGGTGTCCTTACGAGCGGCCTCGACCTCTTCGGCCGTGGCGTGCGGCCGCGGCGCGGGGTCGACTACCGAGGTGTCGGTAGCGGCGGGCGGCGTGACGGTTGCGTCGTCATTCGGGCTGGCTGTCATGGCGGCTATCCTACTCGCTGGTAAGAGATGAACAAGTTCTAGTTTAGGGGAGCCTACTCGCCCGTGAACTCGGCCTTGCCCGGACCGTTGGCGATGAACGACTCCATGCCGATCGCCTGATCCTTGGTCGCGAACAATCCGGCGAACAGATGCTGCTCGATCTTGAGCCCGGATTCCAGGTCGGTGTTCAGACCCTCGTCGATGGCTGCCTTGGCAGCAGCCAACGCACGTGACGCTCCCCCGACGAACTGCGAGGCCCACGTGCGAGCGGCGGTGTACACGTCGTCGGGAGCGACGACCTCGTCGACCAAACCGATGGCCAACGCCTCGTCAGCCCCGACGAAACGGCCGGTGAAGACCAGATCCTTGGCCTTGGCCGGTCCGATCAGACGAGCCATGCGCTGCGTTCCGCCACCACCGGGAATGATTCCGAGCAGAATCTCCGGAACTCCGAGCTTGGCGTTGTCTCCGACGATCCGGCGATCGGCCGAGAGTGCAACTTCGAGTCCGCCACCGAGTGCGTATCCGGTGATCGCGGCAACGGTCGGCTTCGGGATGGACGCCACGGCGCCGAGCCCGGCCTGCATGCCACCGATGGCGTCACGGATCTGGCCGTAATCCATCTCGGCCATTTCCTTGACGTCGGCACCTGCTGCGAAGACTTTCTCGCCGCCGTAGACGATGACGGCCTTGACTGCCTTGTCGACGGTCGCAGCATGTGCGGCAGCAGCCAACTCGTCCTGGACCTGACGGTTCAGAGCGTTCATGGGCGGGCGCGCCAGACGGATGGTGCCGATGCCTTCGGAAACCTCGAGAGTCACAAATTCAGCCATGATCGAGAGGTTACTTTGCCGCCTTGACCGACCACGGATGCGGCCCGGCGACGTAGTAACCGTCCTGATTCGGGAACTCGACGCGCAGAGTCTCCTCGTCGGTGATCAACGTAGGCAGGATGACGGGAATCTCCGGCTCGGCTGCGAGTATCTCCGCCACCGAGCTGAACTTGGCCAATTCGGTCAGCTGACTCCACGTCGGCGGCAACAGGATGCTGCCACCCTCCCGCCAATGCGCCAGCGCGTCCCGCGGGCTCTGCCAACGCACCTCGGCGGCCTCGGAGGTGACCCCGTCCGCGATCTGTCCGGTCGGTGACGCTGCGACGAAAAAGCGCGTGTCGTAGCGGCGGGTCTCGCCCACCGGCGTGATCCAGTTCGCCCACGGCCGCAGCAGATCCGTTCGCAGGACCAGGTTCTCCTTCTTCAGGAAATCGCTGAACGACAGCTCGTGCTTTTCGAGAGCAACGCGGTCCTGGGCGTAGCCGGCCGTGTCCGCGACGACGGTGTCCCCGGTCGGTCCGGCGAGCAGAACGCCGCACTCCTCGAACGTTTCCCGCACCGCAGCCAAGACGAGAGCCTTCGCCCGAGCCACATCCGTGCTGAACCGCTCGGCCCACCACTCGACCGACGGTCCGGCCCACTCGACCTCTGCCGTCGCATCGGACTTGTCGACGCCTCCGCCGGGGAAGACCGTCATGCCCCCGGCAAACGCCATCCCCTGTACTCGTTGAAGCAGGAAGATCTCGATCCCGGATTCGGCATCGCGCACCAAGATGACGGTCGACGCATCCTTGGGCTCGGGGACAGCGTTTGCATTCTCGTTAGCCATGCTTCGCGAACCTACGCGATCTGTGATCTGGAACGCATTTCAGGTCCCACTGAAGCTCACGCGCGATGAGCTCCTGACGGCCTTGCGCGGCGCGCGAAGTATCGGCCGTCCGCCTTGTCGAGGCTGATGGACTGGCTGAATGCCGCGCTCAGATTTTCGGCGGTGATGACGTCGTCCAGAAGGCCCTGAGAGACGACCTCACCTTCCTTGAGAAGGAGTGCGTGAGTGAATCCCGGCGGGATCTCCTCGACGTGATGGGTGATCAGAACGGTAGCCGGGGCGTCCGGATCGGCAGCCAGTTCGGCGAGTCTGGCCACAAGTTCCTCACGTCCACCGAGATCGAGCCCGGCGGCGGGCTCGTCCAGGAGAAGAAGTTCGGGATCGGTCATCAAGGCTCGCGCGATGAGGACGCGCTTGCGCTCGCCTTCGGAAAGCGTCCCGTACGTGCGATCCGCCAGGTGCTCGGCGCCGAGGCTTTCGAGCATCTCCACAGCGCGCGAGGTGTCCATGGATTCGTACTCCTCGCGCCACCGACCGAGAACGGCGTAGCCCGCCGACACGACTAGGTCGCTGACCTTCTCGTCGCCGGGCACGCGGTTCGCCAACGACGACGAGGACAAACCGATTCGCGGGCGCAACTCGTTGACGTCGACCTTGCCGAGAACTTCGCCGAGGAGGTGGGCAGAACCACTGGTCGGGAAAGTCTCACCGGCCGCGATGCGCAGCAGCGAGGTCTTGCCGGCACCGTTGGGTCCGAGCACCACCCATCGCTCGTCCAGCTCCACTTTCCAGGTGACGGGCCCCACCAGAGTGGACCCTCCCCGACGGATGAGTACGTTGTCGAAATCGATGAGCAGATCTGGATCAGGTAGCGGCACCCGAACATCTTCCCGCACATTCTCCGGCCGTTCACGGCAGGATCATCTTGCGTGTCGCCTCTCATCGAAACTCGCACCCCGACGCCCGGGTCTCCGTTCCCACTCGGCGCCAACATCGTGGACTCCGGAACCCAGTTCGCGGTCCACGCACCAGCTGCGTCGAGCGTCCAGATCTGCCTGATCGACCAGGACGGAAACGAAGATCGCGTCGAACTCCGGCAACACACGTACGGAATCTGGCACGGGATCATCGCCGGGATCGGTGCGGGGCAGCGATACGGAATTCGGGCAAGCGGCCCGTGGAATCCGCGCGCCGGACTGAGACTGAACCCACACAAGCTGCTCATCGATCCGTGGGCGTGCCGCATCGAGGGGGAACTCGGTGACCACCGTGCCCTCCTGTCGTACGCCGACGATCCTTTCGGCGACCCGTCTACCCTCGACTCGCTCGGCCACGTGCCGCTGTCCGTGGTGACTCCCGGCCTCGTGCCCGCCGGAGCCCGCCTCGAGACGCCGTGGGAGGAAAGCGTGATCTACGAACTGCATGTGGGCGCGTACACCGCCAGTCATCCAGGAGTACCCGCCGCCCACCGCGGAACGTACCTCGGCCTGACGGCACCGGCCGTGATCGATCACCTCGTCTCACTCGGCGTCACCGCCGTGGAACTGCTTCCCGTACAGGCGTTTCTGACCGAACAGAGCGTCCGCGAGCGAGGGATGCGCAACCACTGGGGATACTCGACGGCGTCGTACTTCGCCCCGCATCCCGGATACGCGGCAACTCCGGGCGGCGAAGTCACCGAGTTCCGGATCATGGTCGACGCACTACACGCGGCAGGCATCGAGGTCATCCTCGACGTCGTCTACAACCACACCTGCGAGCAGAGTGTCGACGGAATCAGCGTCAGCTGGCGAGGTTTGGACGGCCCCGGCTACTACCTTCTCGACGGCGACGGCCGCGACATCGACCTGACCGGGTGCGGCAACACGGTCGACGCCTGCTCCCCCATCGCCGTCCGCATGATCACCGACAGCCTCCGCTACTGGGCCACCGAAATGGGTGTCGACGGCTTCCGATTCGATCTCGCGAGCGCGTTGGGTAGGCCGCGCGGCGGCGGCTTCGACCAGCGGGCGTCCATCTTGTCGGCCATCTCCTCCGATCCGGTACTGACCCGGTGCAAGCTCATCGCCGAACCGTGGGATGCCACTGCCGACGGTTACCAGGTCGGAAACTTCGGACTCCAATGGTCGGAATGGAACGACAAGTACCGCAGCACCATTCGCCTGTTCTGGAACGGCGGCTCCAGCGTCCGGAAGGTCGCGTCGCGCCTCGCCGGGTCCGAGGACATCTTTGCCGGCAGCGGCCGTCGCCCATGGGCGTCGATCAACTTCGTCACAGCGCACGACGGGTTCACCGCCGCCGATCTGGTCGCGTACAACCACAAGCACAACGAAGCCAACGGTGAAGACAATCGTGACGGCGCCGATCACAACGATTCGTTCAACCACGGAATCGAAGGCCCGAGCACCGATCCCGAGATTCAGGACGCCAGGGCACGTCATGTACGGGCGCTACTGGCCACGCTCGTGCTGTCGACAGGCACACCGATGCTCACCGCCGGAGACGAGTTCGGCCACAGTCTCGGCGGAAACAACAACGCGTATTGTGTTCCCACACTTGCCTCCCCAGCCGATTCGTGGGCCCTGGACTGGACGGCGGCCGATCAGTCGTTGGTGCAGTTCGTCTCCCGAGCGTTCGGATTACGCCGAGCGGCACCGGCCTTGCGTCAGCCCGAATTCTTCGAAGGCAGAAGAAGACTGGAGCACCCGGACCTCGTCTGGTTCGACGCTGCCGGCGTCGAGTTCGACGACACCGCATGGTACGACGAGAGTCACCGAACGCTGCAGGCCTGGATCGACGGAGCCGACGTTCGGTCTCACACTCGGACCGGGCGCCCACTCGGTGACGACAGTTGGCTCCTGATCCTGCATTCCGGTGGACCGGTTCAGGTCACCGTCGGCACTCCGGAATGGTTCGACGGCACATTGACTGCATCGTTCGATTCGGCGTCACCGACCGGCGAACCCGCCTCCACGGCCGAAGTTCCCGTCGGCACGGAGATCTCATTGACCGGACCCACGGTCTTGGCCTTACGTTCCGTGACACGTCCGCCGGTAACCGCTGCTGTCATGGAATCCGGCAGCACCTTGATCAGTAATTGAATGGTCGGCCCGATCCCGAAGGCGTACAACACTGTTCCGACGCCAACCGTTCCACCGAGGAGCCATCCGGTAGCGAGGACCGCGATTTCGATGCTGGTACGCACGAGCCTGACCGACAAGCCGGTGCGCGCCACCAGTCCTGTCATCAACCCGTCGCGGGGACCCGGCCCCATGCCTGCCCCGATGTAGAGAACGCTGGCCAGTCCGTTGAGGAGGATTCCCGCGACCATGATCGCGGCGCGAACTGGCATGGAATCAAAGACCGGCAAGAAGGCCAGTGAAGTATCCACCGAGATTGCAATGACCACGACATTGGCGACCGTGCCGAACCCTGGCCGCTGACGGATCGGAATCCAGAGCAGCAGTACCACCGCACCGGTAATCGCAGTGATCACGCCGAAACTCAGCGAAACATGCTCGGCCACGCCCTGATGGAACACATCCCAGGGGTCCAGTCCGAGGCCGGCTGTGATCATCATGGCCATCGAGAAGCCGTACAACCACAGACCAACGAACAGCGAGGCGAATCTCCGTATCAACACTCGACCATCTTGAAGGCCACTGGACTGTTCATCCATAGCCAAGTTGTCGATACTGGACTGGTCGGTTAGGTCTCTACGGAACCGCGATGACTGTCATGGAGCCTGGTGCCACTTCCGTGAAGCCCGCATCACGAACCGCCACAGCCTCCGACCGCTTCAATCGGTCTACTGCCTCGGCCCACTGTTTCGGACTTGCGTCGCGTACCGAGCAGCGAAAGTCGTTCTGCGCCCATGCCCAGCACTGTTTCTCGGACATGGCCGCTGCCAACAACATCGAGGCATGCCCTACCTGTGCCGACGCCTTGCCTACCGTCATCTCGAGCTCCGAGTCGATCCACAGCACCGGAAGACCGGGCTCGGGCTGGCCAGGCTCGTCGTGCTCCAGGTCGGTGCCACCGATCTGCAACTTCTTGATTCGCGGGTCCAGTTCTCCGACCGGCCCGGGAACCAGAGCCCGCGCCTGGGCGCCATCCACGTCGACGGTGATTCCCGGTACCTCTTGCGCGGCGAGCCACTGGGCTCCACGCGCTCGGCGAGACACTTTCCGGATCCGGGCACCCACCCACGCCGAATAGTCCTCGTGCCACGGGCCGGGCTCCCCGTCTTCGGTGAACCCGACGCGTTCGTCCAGGCACAGCGCCACTGCCGCCGTTGCGGCAGCCTCGAGCAGTGCAGTGCGCTTCGGCGGGTCTGCCTTCGGGATGTGGAGAATGATCGGCATCGCCAACACCAGTGCCGGATCCGCGGGATCGTCTCGCCCACCGTACCCAGCGGCCAACACCGCGTGGCGCTCGCGCCAGCGAGAATCGGGATCGGAACTGACTGCTGGATCGGAACTCATGGAATCGGTACGCGTCGTACGCCACCGTCGACGGCGTCCGCAGCCTCGACCTCGTCGCGGGTCACACCGAGAATGAACAGCACAGCATCGAGGAAGGGATGCGACAAAGCCGCGTCCGCGACCTCCCGCAACGCGGGCTTGGCGTTGAACGCC
The DNA here is from genome assembly GCF_056401575.1 of Rhodococcus sp. P4_E4. Classification (NCBI taxonomy): domain Bacteria; kingdom Bacillati; phylum Actinomycetota; class Actinomycetes; order Mycobacteriales; family Nocardiaceae; genus Rhodococcus; species Rhodococcus sp. P4_E4. Next base: position 58,648 of record NZ_JBFUJB010000023.1, read on the forward strand.
ACACCCAGTCCCGCGGCGTTGAGCATGTCGATGTCGTTGGCACCGTCACCGACGGCGACAGTCTGTTCCATCGGCACACCGACCTGATCGGCGAACTTGCGCAGCGCAACGGCCTTCGCGGCGCGGTCGACGATTTCACCGATCACACGTCCGGTCAGCTTGCCGTCGACGATCTCGAGGGTGTTGGCGTGCACGAAGTCCAGTTCGAGTTCGTGTGCGAGGCCTTCGATGACCTGGCGGAAACCGCCGGACACCACGCCGCAGTGGAATCCGAGGCGGCGCAGGGTGCGAATCGTGGTGCGCGCCCCCGGCGTCAGTTCGATGCTCTCTGCCACCTCGTCGATGACGGACGCGTCGAGACCGGCGAGTGTCGCCACACGCTGGTGCAGTGATTCGGTGAAGTCGATCTCGCCGCGCATCGCAGCTTCGGTGACGGCGCGGACCTCGTCCTCGACGCCGGCCTTCGCGGCGAGCATCTCGATGACCTCGCCCTGAACGAGCGTCGAGTCCACGTCGAACACGATCAGACGCTTGGCCCGGCGAGCCAGTCCTGCGCGCTCGACTGCGATGTCGACGTTTTCGAGAGCGGCGACCTCGGCGAGTCCGGTACGCAGCTTCGCGTCGCCGTCGACAGTATCGGCTGCGCTGACGCTGAGTTCGAGGCCGGTGACCGGATAGTCGGCGACACCACGGATGGAGTCGATATTGGCGCCCTGCTTCGCGAGTTCGCGTGCTACCGAGCGCATTGCGCGGGCATTGACGGGGCTGCCGAGAACAACGACCGCGTGAGTGGACACTGCAGGTCGACCTGGATCGGCACCGATTTCGATGTCGACGTTCATTCCGACCGTCGCCATCGCCTGTTCGAGCTCTTCCTGAAGGGCTTCGGGATCGTTCGGGCAGGCCACCATGACGCCGAGTGTCAGTCGACCTCGAATCACCACCTGCTCCACGTCGAGCAGACGCACATCGTGCCGCGACAGTGCCGCGAACAGTACCGAGGTGACGCCAGGGCGGTCCGGCCCGGTCACAGTCACCAGAACAGTGGTGTCAGAGGCACCCACCGAAAACTCCGATCGTTTCTTCGTTCGCGTCTTGATCGTCACTATTGTGCCAAGCGAAAGGCCCCACCCGTTACTCGGGCGGGGCCTTCGCTGATTACTTCAGTGTGTTACTTCGCTCAGGAGCGGCTGTCGGTGCCGGGGTCGCCTTCGTCCCCGACTGTGAGCGGCTCGTGACGAGCATCTTCGAGCACGGTGCTGGCGTTCTTCCCACCGTGACCGGGGCCGACGTGCGCTTCTGCGCGCATTCGCTCCACCATGTGCGGGTAGTGCAGCTCGAAGGCCGGACGCTCGCTGCGGATGCGCGGCAACTCGGTGAAGTTGTGACGCGGCGGCGGGCAGGTTGTCGCCCACTCCAGCGAGTTTCCGTAGCCCCACGGATCGTCGACGGTGACCACTTCGCCGTAGCGGTAACTCTTGAAGACGTTCCAGATGAACGGGAGCGTCGAGGCACCGAGTACGAACGCGAAGATCGTGGACACCGAGTTCAGAACCGTGAACCCGTCCGAGGGCAGGTAGTCGGCGTAACGACGCGGCATACCTTCGGCACCGAGCCAGTGCTGGACGAGGAACGTGCCGTGGAAGCCGACGAACGTGGTCCAGAAGTGCCACTTGCCGAGGCGCTCGTCCATCATGCGGCCGGTCATCTTCGGGAACCAGAAGTAGATACCGGCGTACGTGGCGAACACGACCGTACCGAAGACCACGTAGTGGAAGTGGGCGACGACGAAGTAGCTGTCCGTGACGTGGAAGTCGAGCGGCGGGCTCGCGAGGATGACGCCCGACAGACCACCGAAGAGGAAGGTGATCAGGAAGCCGATCGAGAACAGCATCGGCGATTCGAAGGTCAATTGCCCCTTCCACATCGTGCCGATCCAGTTGAAGATCTTCACACCTGTCGGCACGGCGATCAGGAACGTCATGAACGAGAAGTAGGGCAGGAGAACAGCGCCGGTCGCGTACATGTGGTGAGCCCACACTGCGATCGACAGAGCGGCGATGGCCAACGTTGCGTACACCAGGCCGCTGTAGCCGAAGATCGGCTTACGGCTGAAGACCGGGAAGATCTCCGAGACGATGCCGAAGAACGGCAGCGCGATGATGTACACCTCGGGGTGACCGAAGAACCAGAACAGGTGCTGCCACAGCAGCACACCGCCCGTTGCCGGGTCGAAGATGTGTCCACCGAGATGGCGGTCGACGAACAGGCCCATGAATGCAGCGGTCAGCAGCGGGAACGCCAGCAGGATCAGGATGCTGGTGATGAAGATGTTCCAGGTGAAGATCGGCATGCGGAACATGGTCATACCGGGTGCGCGCAGGCAAATCACGGTGGTGACCATGTTGACGCCACCGAGGATGGTGCCGAGGCCGGCGACAGCCAGACCCAAGACCCACAGGTCGGCGCCGACGCCGGGGCTGTGCAGCGCGCTGGTCAGCGGCGTGTATGCCGTCCAACCGAAGTCTGCTGCGCCACCGGGCGTGACGAATCCGGCCGTCGTGATGATCGCGCCGAACAGGTACAGCCAGTAGCTGAACGCGTTCAGACGCGGGAACGCGACGTCGGGTGCACCGATCTGGAGCGGAAGAATGTAGTTCGCGAAGCCGAAGACGATCGGGGTCGCGTACAGCAGCAGCATGATCGTGCCGTGCATGGTGAACAGCTGGTTGAACTGTTCGTTGGAAAGGAACTGCATGCCGGGTACAGCAAGTTCGGCACGCATCATCAGTGCCATGAGGCCACCGATGAGGAAGAAGGCGATGGAAGTCGCCAAGTACATGATTCCGAGCACCTTGGGATCGGTGGTCGTGATCATCTTGAAAATGAATGAGCCCTTGGGTCCCTGCCGCGGCGGGTAAGGCCTGGCCGGCGCTATCGTGGGGACTGGCTGGGGCGCTACGGCAGTCACTGATCCTCCTGAATGTGCCTTTGGTCGCTCCGCAGACTCCGTCAAAGAGCCCTTGGTTGCGCCCGCAGGGTCCGTCGCCCGGGCTGCGGACAACGGCTTCTGGCTTGCGCTCATCGAATCGTAGACCGTGACTCCGAGGCACCGCGACCCGGTCCTACTCTGCGTCGTACTCGAGCATCCGTTTTTCACGGCACCGAACGAACGACCTGCGGTTTATGTTCCCCCGGGAGTCCGAACCCACTTCCGAATCGGCGTGTCGTGCGCGTCGAAGAATTCGGTCGGTGTCCGTTTTCGGCCAACTCCTCCACTGATAAGGTCACCCTCGCCTAACTCACCTCAGGAGTATTCAGTGAAATTCTTTCCCCGCCGCGCCGCGCTGGTAGCCGTCGCAGCCTCGATCGCCTTGGTCGTTCCAGCCTGCTCGAGTAACGACGAGCCCGCTGCAACCACCACCTCGACCGAGTCGGGCGCATTCCCCCGCACCGTCGAGCACTTCCGCGGAAGCACCGAAATCCCGGCCGCACCCCAGCGGATCGTCGCGCTCGACAACAGCTTCACCGACGCCGTCCTTCTCCTCGAATCCCCGCTCGTCGGCTACGTCGACTACCGCGAGCCCGGTCTGCCCGACTACCTCGGATCCTCGCGGGAGGAATTCGCCGCGGACGCCGTCTCGGTCGGCACGGTCAGCAGTGCAAGCCTCGAGAAGATCGCCGCACTGCAGCCGGACCTCATCATCTCCGCCGAGGTCCGCGACGGGAAGAACTACGAACAACTGTCCGCAATCGCACCCACCGTCTTCACTCAGACGACCGGCCCGACGTGGAAGGACAACATCCGCCTGGTCGGTCAAGCGCTGGGCAAGGAGTCACTGGCCGAGGCGAAGATCACCGAGTACGAAACCCGCGCAGCCATCGTCGGCAAGGAAATCAACGAGAAGGCGAACAACCCGGTCATCTCGGTAGTCCGATTCGCCGGTGAACCGACGGCACGCCTCTACCGCACCACCTCGTTCAGCGGCATCGTCCTCCAGGACGCCGGATTGAAGCGCCCGGACAACCAGGGACCTGACCCCGCCGATGCCGGAAACATCATGATGAAGATCAGCCCCGAGCTGATCAACGAAGCCGACGCGGACGTCATCTTCATCAGCACCTGGCAGGACGCCGAGGGCAAGAGCGCCGAAGCTGCGAAGCCGTTCCTCGAGAGCCCGCTGTGGCAGACCCTTCGAGGACGCAAGGTCGACGTGGACGATTCACGTTGGATGTCGCCGGTCAGCATCCAGGGCGCCCACATGATCCTCGACGACCTCTCGGACACGTTCGAGGTGGACAAGCAGAACAGCTGAGTCGAACAGCTAACCTGAACGGCGCCCGCTCACACAGGAAGCCGTCGACTTGTCTGTTCTCTCACGTACGTCCGTTCTCTCACGCACGTCCGCCCGCACGTCCATTCGTCGTGTCTCGATCCTGGGGATCGCCGCCACGATGCTCGTCCTCGGTGGTTGCTCGTCCGACTCGTCGGACGATCCCGCGAGCACCATCGTCCGGACCACTACGTCGATCGCCGGTGCCGGCGTGATGGGCATCGAACGCGACACCGCCACCGCGTGCCCGACGCCGACGCAAGCCGACCCGGGAGCGGGCCCCGGGGTGAAGCGTCGAGTCGTACACACTGCGGGTGAAACCGAGGTTCCTTCCGATCCCCAACGGATCGTGGTCCTCGACAGCGTCTCGATGGACGCCGTGTGCGCCCTCGGTCTGTGGGAGCGGGTAGTGGGCGCCGCGACCGGTGTCGACTCGCCTCAACCGTCGTACCTCGGTTTCGGCATCTCGGAGATTCCGAGCGTCGGCCCCGTGAGCGCACCCGACGTCAACGCCGTGAAGGCCGCCGCGCCGGACTTGATCCTCGGGTCCAGTCCGGCGTCCGACGGTTTGTACGGGCAACTCGACGCCATCGCCCCCACCGTGTTCGCCGGCGCGGATCCCGTGTACTGGAAAGCGCAGTTCGCCCTCGCCGGCCAGGCACTTGGCCGTTCGTCCGCGGCTGCGACGGAGCTGGACCGCTACCAGCAGGACGTCGTGCAACTCGGCGACGCATTGAATGCATCACAGACGCAGGCATCAGTGGTTCGGTTCGGTTCGAAGGACCTGCAGATCGAGGGTCCCGCATCCTTCGCCGGACAGATCCTCAGCGACGTCGGCGTCCGGCGCCCACCGGCGCAGCGATTGACCGATGCGACCACAGCACCGATTCCGGCCGACGATCTCAGCGCCGCCGAAGGTGACTTGATCTACGTACTCTTCGACGGGCCGAACGGCCGTACCTACGGCACCGAGATCATGAAGAGCGACCAGTGGCAGGACCTCGCCGCCGCCACCGACCGGCGTGTGTTCGTCGCTGAAGACGAAATCTGGAACGGAAACGGGATGACTGCCGCCCGTGCCGTATTGGCGGACTTGAAGGGAACCTTGAACGGATATGCGAGCTGACTGGAACGAACCGCTACTCCCACATTCGAGGCGGCTCGCCACAACTGTGACGGTCGGGTTCTGATCATGCCGATCCCGGAATTCATTGTCGCTTTGCGCGAGAAGGTCGGTCATGCGCCGCTCTGGCTGTCCGGCGTGAGCGTCGTGATCCGCGACGACGACGGCCGGGTCCTGCTCACCCGCCGCGCCGACAACGGTCAGTGGGCCGTCGTGTCCGGCGTTCTCGAGCCCGGAGAGGAACCGTCGGCGGCGGCGGTGCGGGAGGCGAAGGAAGAAACCGGCGTCGACGCCGAATTGATTCGGATCACGAGTGTCGATGTCACAGAACCCATTACGTACCCCAATGGTGACGTGACCCAGTACCTCGACGTCTGCTTCCTGGCCAGGTGGACCGGCGGAGATGCACACGTGGCGGACGACGAAAACCTCGAGGTCGCGTGGTTCGCGCCGAGCGAATTGCCTTCGGACATGACGGAAACCTCGCGTCTGCGCCTCGCAAAAGCATTGCTGGACAAGCCGGAAGCGTGGTTTCTGCGCTGACCCACTCCCCCATCGACGACCGAAGCCCGATTCCCGCGTGTGCAGGAGTCGGGCTTCGGTATATAGGTCGCTCTAGAAATCCCGAGCGGGTCGCTCTAGAAATCCCAGTCGTCGTCTTCGGTGTTGACGGCTTTGCCGATGACGTAGGAGCTTCCCGAGCCGGAGAAGAAGTCGTGATTCTCGTCCGCATTCGGTGAAAGTGCCGACAGGATAGCCGGATTGACGTCCGTCTCGTCCTTCGGGAAGAGGCCTTCGTAGCCGAGATTGTTGAGCGCCTTGTTGGCGTTGTAGCGCAGGAACTTCTTGACATCCTCGGTCAGGCCGACGCCGTCGTAGAGGTCCTGCGTGTAGTCGACCTCGTTCTCGTAGAGCTCGAAGAGCAGCTCGAACGTGTAGTTCTTGAGCTCTTCACGCTCGGCCTCGGTGAGCTGTTCGAGGCCCTTCTGGTACTTGTAGCCGATGTAGTACCCGTGCACGGCCTCGTCGCGGATGATGAGGCGGATGAGGTCTGCGGTGTTGGTGAGCTTGGCTCGCGAGGACCAGTACATCGGCAGGTAGAAGCCGGAGTAGAAGAGGAAGCTCTCGAGGAGCGTCGAGGCGACCTTGCGCTTGAGCGGCGACTCGCCGTTGTAGTAGTCGAGAACGATCTGCGCCTTGCGCTGCAGGTTGGGGTTCTCCTCCGACCAGCGGAACGCGTCGTCGATGTCCGGGGTGGAGCACAGCGTCGAGAAGATCGAGCTGTAACTCTTCGCGTGCACCGATTCCATGAAGGCGATGTTGGTGTACACCGCTTCTTCGTGGGGAGTGATCGCGTCCGGGATGAGGCTGACGGCGCCGACCGTTCCCTGGATGGTGTCGAGCAGCGTCAGGCCCGTGAAGACGCGCATGGTGAGCTGCTGCTCCTGCGCGGTCAGCGTTCCCCAGGACGGGATGTCGTTGGAGACCGGCACCTTTTCGGGCAGCCAGAAATTGCTGACGAGGCGATCCCATACCTCGGCGTCCTTCTCGTCCTGGACGCGATTCCAGTTGATGGCGGAAACGCGACTGACCAGCTTGACCATAATTCCTACCTAGCGAGAGAGATACTGCCGAATGTTGGCTTGCCTGAACACTACCCGTTGTGTCGGGTCCGCGATGCCAACACAACAACATGTGTCGCACGCGCCCCTCCACGAGTACAAAAAATGTGATATCAATTAAATATCACTTACCGATGGAAAGCGAGTCCCGCATGACCAGCACACCCACCGTGGCCGAGAAACCGACCGGAGTCGCCACCACAACGATCGCCGAACGCCCAGGCTGGGACCTGTCCGGCAGCTGGATGCTCCTCGGCGGCGTACTTCTCTTCCTGGCCGGAATCGCGCTGTCCGTCGTTGGCGGAGTTCTGGGACTCTTCGCCCTGATTCCGGTCGGTGTGGTGCTGTTCATCGCGTCACTCCCCCTGCTGATGGGCCTGACCTTGGTGCAACCGAATCAAGCCCGAGTCCTTCAACTCCTGGGAAGCTCGTACAGCGGCACCCTGCGCACGCCGGGCCTGCGATGGACAAATCCGCTGACGGTCCGTCGATCGATCTCTACGCGTATCCGAAACCACGAGACCGGTCAGGCGAAAGTGAACGACGCCGACGGAAATCCCATCGAGATCTCGGCGGTGGTCGTCTGGCAAGTTGCCGACACAGCGCTCGCCTCATTCCAGGTGGACGACTACGAGGAGTTCGTCTCGGTGCAGACCGAGGCGGCAGTCCGCCATATCGCCGGCAGCTACCCGTACGACGCCGAAGGCCGAGTCTCGTTGCGCGAGAACGCCGATATCATCACCACCACCTTGTCGGAGGAGGTTCACGCCCGCGTGCGTGCGGCGGGTGTCGAAGTTATCGAGACACGCATCAACAGGCTCTCGTATGCACCCGAGATCGCCAGCGCAATGCTTCGGCGCCAGCAAGCGGGTGCAGTGATCGCCGCCCGCAAGCAAATCGTCGAAGGCGCGGTGTCCATGGTCGACATGGCACTCAAGCAGCTCGAGGAAAAGCACGTCGTCGAACTCGACGAGGAACGCAAGGCCACAATGATCAGTAACCTTCTGGTCGTGCTGTGCGGCGACCGCGACGCACAACCGGTGCTGAACACCGGTTCGCTCTACCAGTAAAGGAAAGGCCACATGGCCACGGATCCAGCTCCGAGATCGGAGCGTAAGAAGATCCTGCTTCGGTTGGACCCAGCGGTGCACGACGCGCTTGCCCGCTGGGCCGCCGACGATCTCCGAAGTACCAACGCCCAGATCGAGTTTCTCCTTCGGCGCGCACTCACCGAGCACGGTCGAATGCCGAAGAATGCCGGCAAGATGCACGGTCCAGGCCGTCCGCCGGCCTGATACCCCTGTGCGCCTTTTCGGTAGTAACCACTACCCGAAAAGGCGCACGGGGCAGAGCCCTTTACAGCATGCAGGAAACGCAGCCCTCGACCTCGGTGCCTTCGAGTGCCATCTGACGCAGACGGATGTAGTACAGCGTCTTGATGCCCTTACGCCACGCGTAGATCTGCGCCTTGTTGATGTCGCGTGTGGTGGCGGTGTCCTTGAAGAACAGCGTCAGCGACAGGCCCTGGTCGACGTGTTGCGTTGCGGCAGCATAGGTGTCGACGATCTTCTCGTACCCGATTTCGTAGGCATCCTGGTAGTACTCCAGGTTGTCGTTGGTCAGGTAGGGCGCCGGGTAGTAGACGCGACCGATCTTGCCTTCCTTGCGGATCTCGATCTTCGACGCCACCGGGTGGATAGAGCTGGTGGAGTAGTTGATGTACGAGATCGAGCCGGTCGGCGGGACGGCCTGAAGGTTCTGGTTGTAGATACCGTGCTTCTGAACCGAAGCCTTCAGCTCACGCCAGTCGTCCTGGGTGGGGATGTGCAGCTTCGCATCGGCGAAGAGTCCGCGAACCTTGTCGGTTGCAGGCTCCCAGACCTGGTCGGTGTACTTGTCGAAGAATTCACCCGAGGCGTACTTCGACTCCGGGAAACCCTTGAAGTACGAGCCGCGCTCGATGGCGATCTTGTTCGACGCACGCAGTGCGTGGAACAGCACGGTGTAGAAGTAGATGTTCGTGAAGTCGATGCCTTCTTCGCTGCCGTAGAAGATCCGCTCACGAGCGAGGTATCCGTGCAGGTTCATCTGACCGAGGCCGATGGCGTGAGAGTCGTTGTTGCCCTGCTCGATCGACGGCACCGAGTAGATGTGTGTCTGGTCGGACACTGCCGTCAATCCGCGGATCGACACTTCGATGGTCTTCGCGAAGTCGGGCGAGTCCATGGTCTTCGCGATGTTCAGCGAACCCAGGTTGCAGGAGATGTCCTTGCCGACCTTCGAGTAGGACAGGTCGTCGTTGAACAGCGAAGGCGTCGAAACCTGCAGGATCTCCGAGCACAGGTTCGAGTGAGTGATCTTGCCTTCGATCGGGTTTGCCCGGTTCACCGTGTCCTCGAACATGATGTAGGGGTAGCCCGATTCGAACTGCAATTCGGCGACGGTCTGGAAGAACTCGCGAGCCTTGATCTTGGACTTGCGAATTCGCTTGTCGTCGACCATCTCGTAGTACTTCTCGGAGACGTTGATGTCGGAGAACGGAACTCCGTAGATGCGCTCGACGTCGTACGGCGAGAACAGGTACATGTCCTCGTTCTTCTTCGCCAGTTCGAAAGTGATGTCCGGGATCACGACGCCGAGAGAGAGCGTCTTGATGCGGATCTTCTCGTCGGCGTTCTCACGCTTGGTGTCGAGGAAGCGGTAGATGTCGGGGTGGTGCGCATGCAGGTACACGGCGCCGGCGCCCTGACGCGCACCCAACTGGTTGGCGTAGGAGAACGAGTCCTCGAGAAGCTTCATGATCGGGATGACACCCGAACTCTGGTTCTCGATCTTCTTGATCGGTGCGCCGTGCTCACGAACATTGGTGAGCAGCAAGGCAACTCCGCCACCACGCTTGGACAGCTGCAGTGCCGAGTTGATGGAGCGACCGATGGACTCCATGTTGTCTTCGATACGAAGCAGGAAGCAGGACACGGGCTCGCCGCGCTGCTTCTTGCCCGAGTTCAGGAACGTCGGGGTGGCGGGCTGGAAGCGTCCGGCGATGATCTCGTCGACGAGTTCGACGGCCAGGTCTTCGTTGCCTGCGGCCAGGGTGAGCGCAACCATGCAGACACGATCTTCGAAACGCTCGAGGTAGCGCTTACCGTCGAAGGTCTTGAGCGTGTAGGAGGTGTAGTACTTGAATGCACCCAGGAACGTCGGGAAGCGGAACTTCTTGGCGTACGCGTGATCGATCAGGAACTTCACGAAAGTACGTGAGTACTGATCGAGAACCTCGGGCTCGTAATAGTTTTCCTCGACGAGGTAGTCCAGCTTCTCGTCGAGGTTGTGGAAGAACACGGTGTTCTGGTTGACATGCTGCAAGAAGTACTGACGGGCTGCAGCGACATCCATCTCGAACTGGATCTCACCGTTGGCGCCGTACAGGTTGAGCATGGCATTGAGTGCGTGGTAGTCGAGACCGTTGGTGGAATCGCCGCCGCGTGCATCACGCTCTACGCTTCCTGCCGCGATCGTGTCAGTGATGGTTGGCGCCACTGCCCGTGCTCCTTCTCTGTTTCGAGATGATTCCAGAACTCCCCCAAGCCTTCTCGTACTCGGTCGACATCCTCGGCAGTGCCCATGAGTTCGAACCGGTACAGAAAAGGAACGTGGCATTTCTGGGAAATGATGTTTCCTGCATAGCAAAAGGACTCACCGAAATTGGTGTTTCCCGCCGCGATCACTGCTCTGATCAACGACCTGTTGTGTGGATTGTTCAAAAAACGAATGACCGGCTTCGGCACATAACTGGTGTCGCGCCCTGTCACGGTGACCCCGCCACCATAGGTGGGCAGAATCAGCACATAGGGCTCGTTTACACGAAATGAGCCGTCACGGTCATGGATAGGTATACGTGTCGCAGGCAGGCCGAGACGTTGAACGAATCGGTGGGTGTTCTCCGACACGCTGGAAAAATAGACCAGCGAAGTCATCGGTTGTCACCATTTTCTTGTACGGTGCCCGGAACTACTCAGATGTGTCGGCGGAGGTGTCCACCGCCGACACTGCGGCGCTTCAAGCAGCGACGGTCAGGGTCTTGATGCGATCGGGACGGAAACCCGACCAGTGATCTTCACCGGCAACCACGATGGGCGCCTGGAGGTACCCGAGAGCCATGACGTAGTCGCGGGCTTCGGCATCCTCGGTGATGTCGATGATGTTGTATTCGAGACCGGCCTTGTCGAGGGCGCGGTAGGTGGCATTGCACTGAACGCAAGCGGGCTTGGTGTAGACGGTGATGCTCATGAGAGTCCCTCTTTCGCTTAGCCAACAAAGGCCGATGTAGTGATGTTCAGCACCGATTCGACCGATTGCCGGAGTCTCGCTCGAGGCGTTCCGCGTTGTGGTCTCTCAGTGCTCAAGACACTACACCTAGTGGCCGACAGAAACACATAACGCGAGATGTTGTGAGTCACATCGTTGAAATTCCCAGGTAGCCCCAGTTCAGCGCACACATCTTCCGGCGCGTCGGCGTGTCGCCCGTCACATTTCGGCCGCAGGCCCGACAGCATCTGAAAACCACTACTCGGACCTACCATGAGCGTCGTGGAAACACCCCCGAAGGACGAAGCTCCGCGCCACCAGGCAACCGTGACGAGAACGCAGCAGGTGACACCTAAGATGCGCAGAATCACCTTCGGCGGTGCGGGCCTGAGCGACTTCGAGACGAGCGGGAGCCCCGACGAACGGGTGCTCGTCAGATTCCCCCTCGACCCCCCTCACGCCCGTAGTTACACGGTCCGGCGCTGGCAGCCCTCGAAGAACGAACTGGAGATCGACTTCGTTCTCCACGGCCACGGCGGAGCTGCGCTCTGGGCCGAGAATGCGCAACCGGGCGAGACCGTCCATCTTTCGACTGCGAGCGGGTGGTTCAAGCCGCCGGCAGAGTGCGACTGGCTGCTACTCGTCGCCGATCACGCCGCACTGCCTGCGATCGGGCGGATCTTGGAAGAAGCACCCGACGGTCTACCGATCCACGTCATTGCACAGGTGCCCGCGCCGAGCGAACAGCAGACGTTCACGACGCGCGCCGCCGCTAACTACCGATGGATCGACGAAGCAGACTCACTGCTCGCCGAATTGGCTGCCATTCCCCTGCCTCCCGGCGAGGGCTACATCTGGTGCGCAGTCGAGGCCGCGACCGCCAGACGCATCCGCGCCCATCTGCGTCGAACATGGGAAATCCCGGCACCCCGCATGCACGTGATGGGTTACTGGCGGAAGGACAAGGCGAACTGGGAGCGTCGGTACGCCGTCGTCGCCGACCGTATCGATGCCGCGATGGGCGAAGCGATGATGGCCGGCAAGGATTTCGAGTCGGTTCGCGACGCCGTCGACGACGCGATGGAACGCGAAGGGCTTTAGCGCATATGGGCGTGACTCGCATACGAGTGAGGGCCATACCTTCCGGCATGGCCCTCACTCGTGAAACGGATTACGCGTTGACGAGCTGCTTGCTGGCGTCGACGAGGTCGGAGACGACCTTGGAGACCTGAGCGAGCACCTCTGCGTTCTCACGCGGGTGCAGCTCACCGAACAGTGCGCCGGTTCCACCGATGCTCAGTGCGGTGTCCTCGACGACCTTGCCGCCGGCGATGCGGACTGCCTTGGTGGTGTCTTCGTGTGCCCACTTGGCGCCGTTACCGCTGGGCGAAGCGCTGATGACTGCGACAGCCTTGTCCTTGACTGCACCGACACCGTACGGACGCGAGATCCAGTCGATGGCGTTCTTCAGAACAGCGGGGATGGTGCCGTTGTATTCGGGGGTGACGAGCAGGAACGCGTCAGCGTCGCTCGCAGCGGCGCGCAGTGCGTCGACAGCGGGAATGGAAGCACCCTCGACGTCGATGTCTTCGTTGTAGAAGGGGACGTCGGCGAGGCCTTCGAAGACCGTCAGCGTTGCACCCTCGGGTGCGGCGGACACAGCCGTCTCGGCAAGCTGGCGATTGACGGATCCGGCGCGCAGGCTGCCGACGAGAACGAGAACATTGGTCTGTGACATAACGAGATTCCTTCGAGAGTGGTGCGGTTGGTGGCTCCGGTTGAAAGTTATATCAACTAAACGGACCGCGGTCCACTTACATTCCCCGGCCCTGTAACCTGATCCCGTGAGCGCAATCCCCCTCCCCCAGATCGGCGCCGTACCCGTCGAGCGCGGTGACGCAGCACGTAACCGCGTACTTCTGCTCGACGCCGCAGCCCTCCTCGTCGCCGAGCGAGGTGTCGACGCGGTCACGATGGATGCCGTCGCGTGCCGGGCCGGTGTGGGCAAGGGCACAGTTTTTCGGCGCTTCGGCAATCGATCGGGACTGATGCAGGCACTGCTCGATCACACCGAGCGAGAACTGCAGCAGGCATTCATGTTCGGCCCCCCACCGTTGGGTCCTGGCGCGCCGCCGATCGAGCGCCTCATCGCGTTCGGACGAGCCCGGATCGCCATGGTGGAAGTACAGGGCGAAGTCCTCCGAGCGGCGGAAAACGCTCCTGAATACCGCTTCGGCGGTCCGGCCCGGGCGCTCGGCATCGCTCACGTCATCGGACTTCTTCGAGGAGCCGGTGTCGAGGGCGACCTCGATCTGCTCGCTTCAGCACTGTTGGCACCGCTCGAAGCGTCGCTTGTCCTTCATCAGGTGCGCGATCTCGGGATGACCACCGAGCGCCTGGCCGCCGGCTGGGAAGACCTTGCCCGGCGCGTTACTCGATGTTGACTCCCCAGATCCGTCCCACCACTTAATGTGAGCCCATGCGCATCGCAGCTGCCGTCATCGGCCTCCTGACCATCGCCGCGGTAAGCGGTTGCTCCGCGTCGTCCGACTCCCCCGAGGACAAGACGGACCCCTCCGGCCGCGTCTTCATCTCGACCTCCGTCGACGGAACACAAATTCCCGGCGGCGGCCCGCTGACTCTCGATTTCAGCCAAGCGGGTCGAGTGTCCGCGAGCGCCGGATGCAACACGGCAAACGGCTCGATCGAGTTCACCGAAGGCAAGCTGACCACCGGCACCATGGCGTCGACCATGATGGGCTGCCCTCCCGGCATCGCCGAATCCGACGCCTGGACAACAACATTGCTGACCTCCGCGCCGACGTGGAGCCTCGACGGCGACACCCTCACCCTGACATCGGACGACGCCACAGTGACTCTGCAGGACAAGAAGATCGTCACGCCGGATCGACCTCTGCAGGGCACGACGTGGACCGTCACGTCACTCATCAGTCCCGATGCGATCAGTACGAGCCTGGCTCTGGAGACGTCAGCTCCCGAACTCACGATTGCCGCAGACGGTTCGGTCAGCGGAACCACCGGATGCAATCGCATGACCGGAAGCGCCCAGGTATCCGACACCACAGTCACGTTCACGCCGATGGCAACCACGCGAATGGCCTGCCCCGAGGAGAACATGGACATCGAGCGTCAGATCCTGGCGGTACTCGACGGTGAAGTGAGCTACACCGTCGACGCCGACACGCTGACCCTGCGCAAGCCCGACAACACCGGATTGATACTGACTGCGCAGGCTTGACCAGACGCTGCAGGCTCGATCAGACGTTGTCGAGCAGCCAGCGCCCCAATTCGCGGGCGCTGGCATCGATCATCGCGGGCCAGTCCAAGGCCGAGTCGTCCGCGTGATCGCTGACATGTTTGACGAGGCGGCAGGTAGCACCCGCAGCCTGCGCGGCGAATGCGATGGCAAACCCCTCCATGTCGACCAGATCGGCTCGCTGAGCGAGAGCGTCCCGGGTCGCAGTGTCGGCGATAAATGCGTCGCCGGTCGCCAACACCGAGTCGTCACCGCCGGCGAGTACCAAACGGTCCGCGACGTCGTGCCCCAGCGCTCGGATCGCGGTGCTGCTGATGTCGTGATTGATGACAACCCCGGGAACATAGAGGCCACCGTGGTGCGCGTGCAGCGCACCGGCGGTCCCGATGTTGACGACCAGCGGCAGATTCTCCCGCTCGTACCGCGCGAGAGCAGAGGCGACTGCTGTTGCAGCACTGACCTTTCCAATCCCCGTGATCAGCAGTTCGTATCCTTGCGGCACGTATGCCGCTTCCGACTTCGTCGCACTGACCACCAGAACGTTGTTCGCACTCATGTGCGCGACCGTACCGCCCCGGATACGGTGGCACTGCACGCGCCTGCTCACATCGCTAGAGTCCATTCATGGCCACACTGCGTGAAAGCATCATCGAAGAACTCGGCACAAAGCCGACAATCGACGCCGCAGCGGAGGTTCGCGCGCGAGTCCAGTTCCTGAAGGACTACGTGCGCTCGACCCCCGCCAAAGGGTTCGTTCTGGGAATCAGCGGCGGTCAGGACAGCACGCTCGCCGGAGCCCTCGCCCAACGCGCGGTCGCTGAACTTCGTGAAGAAGGCCACGAGGCCGAGTTCGTCGCCGTTCGACTCCCCTATGGCGCGCAGGCCGACGAATCCGATGCTCAGATCGCACTCGGCTTCATCAAGCCGGACCGCTCTCTCACGGTCAACGTCAAGCCTGGCGCCGACGCCACAGCCCGTGAGGCCTCCGAGGCGTTGGGGAACGGCGAACTACGCGACTTCGTCCGTGGCAACATCAAGGCGCGCGAACGAATGGTCATTCAATATGCGATTGCCGGTCAGCTCGGCTACTTGGTGATCGGTACCGACCACGCCGCAGAAGCGATTACCGGCTTCTTCACGAAATTCGGTGACGGCGGCGTCGACATCACGCCGCTCACCGGCCTGAGCAAACGTCAGGGCGCTGCGCTACTGCAGGAATTGCGCGCACCCGAGAGCACGTGGCGCAAGGTGCCGACCGCCGACCTCGAGGACGACCGACCCGCGCTGCCCGACGAAGTTGCCCTCGGCGTCACGTACTCACAGATAGACGACTACCTCGAAGGAAAGGACGTTTCCTCCGAGGTAGCCGAAAAGCTCGAGAAGATGTTCGCCAACACTCGTCACAAGCGCACGGTGCCGGTCACACCCCTGGATGACTGGTGGAAGTAACTCTTACCAGCGACTAGCTACCGAACAGGCTGCCGAAGACGTCGCCCAGCGAACCCGTTCCCGAAGCCGGATCCTTCTTCGCGAAGTTGGTGGTGCATCCGTTGAACTGCACCGCATCGACCAGCGTCGAGGTGGCAGCGGAACCGGTCCCGACACTGACGCCGTAGTGGTC
Organism: Rhodococcus sp. P4_E4; assembly: GCF_056401575.1. NCBI lineage: Bacteria > Bacillati > Actinomycetota > Actinomycetes > Mycobacteriales > Nocardiaceae > Rhodococcus > Rhodococcus sp. P4_E4. The sequence continues at coordinate 74,933 of NZ_JBFUJB010000023.1, forward strand.
GACTACCGCTTTCGGGTTCGCGGCGACGATGTCAGCCAAAGGCACTGACACGCGGTCCGTGGCGCCGTCGATGTTCTGAGTGCTCCACCACACGCCCTTCTGGAGATCCGCGTGAACGCCGCCGTCAGCCGTCGGCGTCGCGTCCGGTCCCGGGACCCACACCAAGGTGGTGAATCCGTTCTCGAACTTTCCGCCGGTGGTTCCGGTGAGGCGGAGCTGGAACGCCGCAGTCGGCGTGGCGGCGCGCTCGGCAAAGCCGATCGCCTTGCTGACTGCGTCGGACAGCTTGATACCGCCGGCCGAATGGTAGGAAACCGAACGATCGCCGGTACCGTCGACGGCCAGCTTCAGTGAACCGTCCTTGTCGAGAACGTTGTCGGCCGAGTACCACGCGGTCTGATCCTTCTCGTCGGTGAACGGGATGCCCCACCCGTTCGGCGTCGCTTCGGTGGACAGGGTCGAGCACGAGGCTTCCGGCGCAGAAGAGCCGAGAGAACCGGTGGACGGAAGCGCAGTAGCAATTGCCGGAGCGGTGAGTGCAGCTGCCCCGAGGAGCGCTACGACGACTCCGACACGGCGCGTGGAATTAATCGACATTGAAATACCTTTCACATATCCCGAGTGGAATTGCGCCAAAATTAACACATGTCGACAATTACCAACAGCGAAGGTATTTCTTTTGTCATCCAAACAGATGACAATTCACCTGGGCAATTAGAAGTGCATTTACTCCCCCAAAAGTAGGAGAAACTAAACAAAACGACCAATGCTGGACAATTGACCAACAATGGAGAAAACGGAGATAGATGCCACTTGAGCTGGAGTGATCAAGATATAAATATTTGGACCGGGAAACCGAAAAAGGACCATACGTCGGCAGCCCACAAATAGCTACGCCTGCAATTCTCGGACTAGCCTCCAGCGAAAGGCGGAAGAATATCGACAGCGCTACCGGAGGCTCGAGAGACGTCGCGGGTCAACTCGTCACCGACGAGGAAAGCCGAGACCGACAGCACTCGCTCCATCTCCGGTCCGTATCGCCCGACCAAAACCGCCACCAACTCGGCAAGTGTGTTGTCGGGCGAAATGGCGACTACCTCGCTACGGCAACCGGATACATCCGCTGCAGCAGCAAAGTAACGAACCGAGATCGAATGCGGATCAGCCACCGATCGCTCCCATACTTCTTTCGGGCGGAACGAAGTCCGCGGCGTCGATGCCGTGCCCTGCCCATTTGTTCCACATCGCACCGCGCCACAAATCCGCAAGTTCGTCGTCACTTGCTCCCGATCTGAGCGCCGCGCGCAGATCAACTTCACGGTCACTGAACAAACATGACCGAATTGTTCCCTCTGCTGTCATTCGCGTCCGATCGCAATCACTGCAGAACGAGCGCGTCACCGAAGCGATGATCCCCACCGTCATTTCATTTCCGTTGACACGCCATTCTTCAGCAGGAGCCGACGGGTCTTCGCGACCGATTGCGGCCAATTCGAAACGGTCACTCAATACCGACAGCAATTCAGCCGCAGTCACCATGTTCTCGCGCGCCCAAGCATGGTCTGCATCGAGAGGCATCTGTTCGATGAACCGCAATTCGACTCCGGCGTCGAGGCACCACTGTAAAAGGTCCGCCGCGCCGTGGAGCGTTTCGCGCATGAGAACGGCATTTACCTTGAGCGGCGCAAGGCCAGCCACCGCGGCCGCTCGGATTCCCGCGAGAACCGAAGGCAACCTGTCTCGCCGCGTCAATTCCGCGAAGTGCGCGCGATCAACCGAATCCAGGGAAACATTGACGCGGGTCAAACCAGCTGCAGCCAGCTTTGCGGCACGATGTTCGAGCCCAACGGCGTTGGTGGTCATGGCAAGTGGAATTCCTGGCACGCGCGCGGCGCACCCAGCGATGATCTTTTCGAGGTCACTACGCATCAGCGGTTCGCCGCCGGTGAACCTCACCTCGCGAATACCGACTCGTTCGACACCGATTCCGACTACTCGAACGATCTCGTCGGCACTCAGAAGGTCTTCCGCAGCGATGGCCGGCAAGCCTTCCTCCGGCATGCAATACGTGCAACGAAGTGAACACTTCTCGGTGATCGAGACTCGCAGATCTCTGGCAACACGCCCGAACCTGTCGACCAGGAGATCCGTCTCGGGACGACCGGCGAGGGAGGCAGCGTCAAACCGCACGGTGGGAATTCCCATCGAGACCACTGTCATCACTTCACCAACTTCCGTATTGCTCCAGTATGACCGAAAGCCGTACTCCGTGTGTCGGACGGACCACACCGCCTAGGATCAAAACATGTCGAGGTTGTCGAGGTTACTGTCATGAGCGCGCGTTCGGTCGAGGAACACGCTGCGCACATCTCCGGATTGCTCACCGGCCTGCACACCCTCTCTCCGTCGGCGGTTCCGACGGCAGAAGCGTTGGGGCGCATAACTTGCTCGGATATCGCATCGCCGGTGGACCTGCCCCTCTTCCGCAACTCACAGATGGACGGATATGCGGTCGATGCTGCTTCTGTGGCCTCGGTTCCGACCACACTGACGGTTCGAGGCGTGATCGCCGCTGGAAGCGGAAAACCACCGAAACACCTTCCAGGATCGGCATTTCGCATCATGACCGGTGCGCCGCTCCCCGAGGGTGCCGACGCCGTCGTTCCCGTCGAGGACACCACGGGCGTCACCGAACACGTGGTCACCATCGAACGGGGCAGGTCTGTAGGCGAATTCGTTCGCGAACGTGGCAGTGACATCACTGCCGGAATGCTACTGGTCACGGCCGGAACACACTTGGAACCTCGCCATATCGCCGCGCTGAGTGCTGTGGGCCTGGCCTCGCTCGACACGTACACGAAGCCACGGGCCGCGATAATTACGACGGGCGCCGAACTGAAAAGTGCCGGAACAACTCTCGAACCCGGCGAGATCTACGATTCCAACGGCCCAGCTTTGGCAACATTGGCCGAAGCCAACGGCGCCGATGTCGTCTCCGTCGCCCGAAGCAGCGACGACCCCGCCGAGTTCCGCGAATTACTCTCGTACGCAACCTCGGTCGCCGATCTGGTTTTCACCTCCGGTGGGGTGTCCATGGGCGACTTCGAGGTGGTGAAGGAAACTCTCACCCCTCTGGGTGCACACTTCGGCCACGTCGCAATGCAACCTGGTGGCCCGCAAGGCACTGCAGTCGTGAACGAAGTGCCGGTCCTGAGTTTCCCGGGCAACCCGGTCAGCACGATGGTCTCGTTCGAGGTCTTCGCCCGCGGCGAACTGCGCCGGGCCGCGGGTCTGCCCGAGATCCCGCGCGAACGGCTGCCACTTACTGCACCGCTGCGTTCGGTGGATGGCAAGCGCCAGTTCCTGCGCGCGCGTAGAACTGCGGACGGTATCGAACTCGTGGCCGGACCCGGCTCGCACCTCGTTGCAGCAATGGCGTGGGCCGACGTCCTGATCGACGTCCCCGCTGCCGTGACCGAACTCGGAGCGGGCGATCTCGTCGATGTCCTCCCGCTCTCGACTTCCTCGTTTTGATTCACTCGATCTGATTCAAAGGACACTCATGACCGAATTGACACACGTCGACAGCGAAGGCCGAGCGCGCATGGTCGACGTCAGCGCCAAGGCCGAGACGATGCGCATCGCCGTCGCTGCCGGTGAACTCGTCACGACCGCCGAGGTAGTTCGCCTCGTCCGCGCCGACGGCATGCCCAAGGCCGATGTCCTCACCACCGCGCGCATTGCCGGAATCGCCGGTGCAAAAAAGACGTCAGAGCTGATCCCGTTGTGTCATCAGCTCGCGCTTTCGTCGGTCAAGGTGGAATTCGGGTTCACCGAAACCTCGATCACCGTCGAAGCGACGGCAAAGACTCGCGGACAGACCGGCGTCGAGATGGAAGCACTCACCGCCGTCGCGGTAGCCGGCCTGACCTTGCACGACATGGTCAAAGCGGTCGATCCCGGAGCCACCATGAACGGTGTTCGCCTGCTCACCAAAGACGGTGGTAAACACGGACATTGGACCCGCGACACTCAGAACTCACAGACATCTCCGGCGCACGCCTTCGCCTCGCCACGGTCCGCAACCGTCCTCGTCGCTTCCACCGGCGGTGCCAACGGAACCAGACCCGACACCACCGGACCGACGATCGCAGCCTGGCTACGCGAGCGGGACTTCGAGGTGCGTGGACCGCTTGTGTACGCCGACGCAGACATCGCGGCAGGCATCGCTGACGCCAAGGAGGGCTCCCCGTCGCTTGTCATCAGCACCGGCGGCACCGGTGCTTCCCCCACGGATGCAACGCCGGAAGCTACCCGGGCAGTCTTGACCCGTGAGTTGCCCGGGGTCGCAGAAGCGATCCGAACCAAGGGCCTCGAGAAGACCCCGCACGCGTCACTGAGCCGTGGTGTGGCAGGTCTCACAGGTACGACGGTCATCGTCAATCTTCCGGGTTCTCCCGGTGGAGTGAAGGACGGTCTCGCCGTCCTCGAACCCATCATCGATCACCTGCTCGCGCAGGTCGCAGGCGGAGGAGCACACGATGAGTGAGCTACTGGCTCGGATCTCCGAGCAACCGATTCACGCAGACACCGTCGACGCCGCCGTTGCCGGTCCGAAGAACGGCGCTGTTGTGGTGTTCACGGGAACGGTGCGCAATCACGATGGAGGTCAAGCAGTTTCAGCGTTGGAGTACCAGGCACACCCGGACGCGGAACGCTTTCTCGAGACGTGCTGCCAAGAGGTTGCAGCCTCGACCGGCCTGCCGGTTGCCGCGATCCATCGCGTCGGCCACCTCGAGATCGGTGACCTCGCACTGGTCGCCGCCGTCGCCGCCCCGCATCGAGCGGAGGCGTTCGCCGCGTGCGCCGAACTGGTGGAGCGCATCAAGCACGAGGTACCGATCTGGAAGCGGCAACACTTCGCAAACGGCGTCTCCGAATGGGTCGGGTTGTAGGTCGAACGCTCCGAGAAGGTAGAGTTGCGATCACTAGGTGCCTGAAATCGGGCATCCAGCGTCGTAGAACGCAAATTTTCTTGCTGAGTGCTCAATGCACCCGCTCTTCTTACGGCGAAGAAGCCTGCCGACCGGCAGCGCCGCCACCACTGTGCTTGATTGTTCGACCGGTTAATTCCCGTGTCGGCATCCGGGCACGAACACGTGCCCGAAAGGCTCTGAATACACTTGTCTGACATCTCTACGCCCGCTACCACCTTCGCAGCCCTCGGTGTGCGCGCACCGCTGGTGAAAGCTCTCGAAGACGGCGGAATCACTTCTCCGTTCCCGATCCAGATCGACACCCTCCCCGACACTCTTTCGGGGCGCGACGTACTGGGCCGCGGAAAGACCGGAAGCGGCAAGACCCTCGCGTTCTCCATCCCCATGGTCTCCCGCCTCGCCGGCGAACTGTCCGGGGGCAAGCGTCGTCCGGGTCGACCGCTCGGCCTGGTGCTCGCACCGACGCGTGAGCTCGCCACCCAGATCACCGCAACCCTCGAACCGTTGGCCGCCGCATACGACTTGCGCGTGACCACCATCTTCGGTGGCGTCTCGCAGCACCGCCAGGTTCAGGCTCTCAAGGCCGGAGTCGACATCGTCGTCGCCTGCCCCGGTCGCCTCGAAGACCTCATGAAGCAGAAATTCGTCAGCCTCGACGCCGTCGAGATCACCGTGCTCGACGAGGCCGACCACATGGCCGACCTCGGCTTCCTGCCCGTCGTCACCCGCATCCTCTCGTCCACCCCGCAGGACGGGCAGCGCCTTCTGTTCTCGGCAACGCTGGACAACGGCGTCGACAAGCTCGTCAAGCGTTTCCTCAAGAACGAGGTCATGCATTCGGTCGACGAGGCCAACTCCCCCGTCGCAGCGATGACGCACCACGTGTTCGACGTCGACGGCGTCGAAGCCAAGAAGGCTCTGGTCGAGAAGCTCGCTTCCGGTACCGGTCGTCGCATCCTGTTCATGCGCACCAAGCACCAGGCACGCAAGTTGGCTCGCCAGCTCACCGAGTCGGGCATCCCATCAGTGGACCTGCACGGCAACCTCTCTCAGGCCGCTCGCGACCGTAACCTGGCGGCATTCTCCGCCGGTGAAGCGCGCGTCCTCGTCGCCACCGACGTCGCAGCGCGCGGCGTCCACGTCGACGACGTCGAGTTGGTCGTCCACGTCGATCCGCCGGCCGAGCACAAGGCGTACCTGCACCGCAGTGGTCGCACCGCTCGCGCAGGCAGCGCCGGCGACGTGGTCACCGTGGTTCTGCCCGAGCAGCGTAAGGATCTCGCGATCCTCATGCGTAAGGCAGCCATCAAGGTGACCCCGGTTCGTTCGACTGCCAACTCCGAGCACGTCGTCAAGTTGGTCGGCGACATCGCACCGCACGTCACGCCGGCTCCGAAGGCTCCGGCCCAGCCGAACGGTGGACGCGGACAGCGTCCCGCCGGCCAGGGTGGACGCGGCGGCGCAGCACGTTCGGGTCAGGCTCGCTCCGGACAGGGCGGTCAGTCACGCGGTGCTCGCACCGGCGGAGTTGCCCGTCAGGAACATGCAGGCGGCGGCGCTCGCCGTCCCCGCACCGGCGGCGGCGCTCGCACCGCAGGCTCCACCGGGGGCCGTCCCGCGCGCTAGGCCACCCGGTACAACTCAATAGGTTTCGTAGTGGACAGCGTCGGCCAATGGCCGGCGCTGTCGCCATCCGAAGCGCTCGAGATCCGGAACCTGTTGAAACTCAGTCACCTTCCCGACGCACAGCCACGCAATGGGGCGTACGGGCGACGGAATGCCCATGAGTTCGGTGAGGTACTTCTCGTCGTAGAACGAAACCCAGCCGATGCCGATCTCCTCGGCCACTGCGGCGAGCCACAAATTCTGAATGGCGAGTACCGCCGAGAACAGTCCGGTGTCGTCGACGGTATGACGGCCGAGGATGTTCGGGCCACCGCGTGACGGGTCGTAAGTGACGACGATGCCGGTACCGCTCTCGGCGATTCCCTCGATCTTGATGGGGTCGAACGTCGATCGGCGATCCTCGGGCAAAGACTGCGCGAACTTCAGCCGGGCATCGGCGACGTGTGCCGCGAAGGTATTGAGCGTCTCCGGATTACGAACGACGACAAAATCCCACGGTTGCGTGTTTCCCACGCTCGGCGCGCGATGGGCGGCGTCGAGAATGCGCATCAGAGTTTCGTCGGGGATGACCTCTCCCGAGAACTCGGCGCGAACGTCTCGCCGTCGCCGAATCGCTTCGTACACGGATACATCTGATTCACTCACGCCCCGACGGTATAGCGGTGCAATCCCAGCATGGCGTCGGGGTGCGGTTCGACCGTTTCCTCGCGCACGCAGGCGCGGAGTGCGCTGCCGACCACTCCCGAATCCATCCCGGTACCGATCACAACCAGTTGCGTGGTTCGAGGTTCGCCCGACTTCCACCGCAGCGGCGTGATCCGAACATGATCACCCACCGATTGGATCTCGAATTTTCCTGTGTAACCCGGAATCTCGAAGTTCACGAATCCTTTGATGCGGTACACCCCCGGCGGTTGATTCTCGAGGAAATGCGTCAGAGCCCTGGCATCGAGTGGCATCTCCGACGTGAAATCAACCGATTCGTAGCGGTGGTGCAGGTGATCGTGGTGACACGAGCCGTCCTCGTGATCGTCGTCGTGCCCCTCGCGCAAGAGCTCGTCGAGGCTCAGTTGATCGCCCGGAGCGGGAGGGGTCACCTCACCGGAATCGAACAGCAGAGCAGGGTCTATCCGTGAATGCGCCGTCTCCACTATCGGCGCTCGCGGATTCAACTCGCGAATTCCGGCCGTGAATCTCTCGCGCTCGCAGACCGGAACGCTGTCGATCTTGTTGACTACCACCAGGTCTGCCAGGCGGACATGTTGATCGAGCTCGGGATGTTCGCGGCGAACGGTGGAGAAATTGGCTCCGTCGACCAGGACCACCAGGCCGCCGTAGACGACAGACGGGTTCTCACTTCCGAGGACGAGTCGAATCATGTTCCGCGGCTCAGCAAGCCCGCTCGCCTCGATGACGATGACGTCGATCCCGGATTGCCGGTGCGCCAACTTGTTCAGCATCTCGTCCATGTCCGAGACGTCGACAGCGCAGCACAAACAGCCGTTACTGAGAGACACCATCGAATCGACCTGACCGGCGACCATCATCGAGTCGATGTTGACGGAGCCGAAGTCGTTGACGATCACGCCGATGCGTACACCGTCGTTGTTGCGCAGAAGATGGTTGAGCAGCGTCGTCTTTCCCGAGCCGAGAAAGCCTGCGACGACTATTACGGGAATCTGCTTCTTCGCCACCACGCAACCTTCCGAAACCACACGTACCGATCAGTGATCGTAGTGGAGTGTGGCTCCGGAAGGTTCACGCTGACAGCAGACTAACACTGTGCAGAGCGGACGGATGTCCGACGTGCCCTCGGTGGTCGGTGACGTCAAGATCGTGCACGCGTTGTATCCACGGGATTCGGCGACCCGGCGGATCTCACTCCAGCCGGCCGCGTCGACAATCGGGGACCGTGAGAGCACGAACCCGGAAAGCCTGAGTGGATCGCCCACCAGTGCCCACGAATAATCGTCGGCGATATACGTGACGATGTAGTTGGGCGGACCGTCCAAACTCTCCTGCGAGGGCACCCCGGGGAAGCTCACATGCAACTGGGCACCCGTTGCTGGATCGGTAACTCGGGCATTCCCGACGATCTCGTTGGCTTGGCCGGTCCACGTCGTACACGTGTTCTTCACGCTCACGTTCGACGAATCGACGATCCCGTAACTCGCCCGGGTGTCCTTCGCGCACGCGAGGTTGAAGGGCTGAGGAATCGCCGCCACCTGGTTCCATTCCCCTACGTAGCGCGCGGCGTCCAGGTTCGCCACCGGCTGCAGAGGTTCCCAGAGTGGGCTCGCCTGCGCGGTTCCCGAAAACAGCGTCGCTGCGGCGCACACTCCCGCAATCGCAATCGCACTTCGCCCCGACCACTTCATGTCATTGCTCCTCGTCTGTACAACGCTCGATCGGCATTGGTTCCTCAAGGTATTCGGAGCTGACGGACTGGAGGATGGGGACGTATGTAAAACTACTTTCGGTTTGTTATGGACCTACTTCACAAACCTTATGTAGTCTTTGCTCAAAGATAGCTGAAAGTCGGACGGAGCTACTGTGATGAAGGTTGTCGACTTAGGTCTCGAGCGCACTCGCTATGCAGTCATCGACGAGACGATCGAGTCGAGGTGGCGCCGAGTCACCTCGATGCAGCACGACGCCGTTGCCGTCGTGACTCCGCGCGACCGGATCACTTTCGCCGAACTCGAACTCCGGACCGATGCATTGGTCCGCGAACTTCGCCTACGTGGGTCACACGGGGCTCGCCCGGTTGCGGTTGATCTCGAACCAACCGCCGAGTCGGTGCCCGCCATCCTCGCTACTCTGATTTCCGGTCGACCTTTGGTCATGATCGACCCACAACTCCCCGAGGCCCGGCGAGCGCACATCATGAGCGCCTCGGGCGCCGTCGCGCTGCAGTCGATCCTCGACGAATCGGCCGCAACCGGCTTCCGTTTCGACAACGCCCTGGAACCATCGAGTTCCGACCCTGCCATGATCGCGTTCACATCAGGGACCAGTGGAGCGCCCAAGGGAGTCGTGTTGAGCCACTCCATGTGCCTGAACAAAGCCGACGAACTTGCCGCAGCAATCGACCTGCGCCCCGACGATCACATCGGAAACCTGTTGCCCGTCAGTTTCGGAGCCGGAATCACGGCCCTGATCATGGGACTGATGAACGGCGTCACGGTCTTCTGCTGGGATCCACGCGTCGACGGAGTTTCGGGAATCGACGACTGGCTGATCGAGAATTCGATCACGACCGCGCACTGCGCGCCGTCATTCCTGCGGGCGTGGTCAAGCCTCGAATCCGATGAAGCACCGGATAATTCGCTCGGATCGCTGCGGGTCGTCGTGACGTACGGGGAAGCAGTTCACGGCGAGGACTACGCGCGCCATCGAAGTCACGGCTTCGCTCGCGCCACGTACGTCAACTGGCTGGCCACCACCGAGACCGGTGTCGTCGCGTACAACGCGTTCCCACCACATTCCGAACTACCCGTCGGAGTGGTACCGGCCGGACGTGCTCGCGACGGCAAGGACGTACAGATCGTCGATGTGAACGGCGTGCCTCTCCCCGACGGAGAGATCGGCGAGATACAGATTGTCTCGAGCGATCTTGCCGATGGATACCACGGTGACCCGGATCGCACTGCGGCACGATTCACGCGCCTCGGCGACGGAGTGAGCATCTACCGGACCGGTGACCGGGGCCGTATCGACGAACGCGGCGAACTACAACTGCGGGGACGCGTCGACGACGCCGTCAAGATTCGGGGCTATTTGGTAGAGCCGATGGAAGTCGAGGCGCATATTCGTCGAATTCCCGGCGTCGCCGATGTTTTCGTGGCTGTCGTCCTCGAGAACGATCGACCGGAGATTGTCGCCTACGTGGTCCTGACCAAAGCCGTGATGGCACGGTCGGGCGCCGAGATGCGGCGTGAATTGGCGACATATCTGCCGGCCTGGATGCTCCCCCGACATTTTGTTCTGATGCCAGCGTTGCCCCGCAACGAAAGAGGAAAGGTCGATCGAACAGCGCTGCCCTCCGTCGAGGTGCGGTCCACTCCACCGACTCTCGCCGGGCCCGCCGAATTGTGGTTGTCCTCGATCTGGGAGTCGATTCTCGGTATCGACTCCATCGACCGTGAGGACGACTTCTTCGAACTCGGTGGCGATTCGCTTGCTTCAACCGAAGTGGTGGCAAAGATTCACGACATGTTCCGGATCCGGATCACAGCGGCGGAGTTCGCGGCCGCCAGCACCGTCAAAGACCTTGCAGCGCTGTTGGATCGGTGCAGAATCGATCCCGATGATCGTGTCTGTCACAACACGATGGTTCCGCTGAAGCTCGAAGGGTCCGGGCGACCGCTGTTCATCATGAACGGAGCGGGGTGCCCATCGACGACGCTGTCCACCTTGTCGAAAGCGCTTCACACCGATCGGCCGGTTTACGCACTTCAGCCACATGGCTTCGAATCTCGCGGACTACCCGACCGGTCAGTGAAAGCAAGCGCCCGCCGTTTCATATTCGAAATCAAGAAGATTCAGCCCACCGGGCCATACCTCCTCGCCGGTTACTCGTACGGCGGCTACGTGGCGCTGGAGATGGCGTCACAGCTGTCCGAGTCCGGTGACACTGTCGAGCACGTCACCGTTCTCGACACCAGAATCTCCACCGAGACTGCCGCACGACTGGCCGGTCGAGCGGGCATCAGCTTGGATCCGTCGATCGTCGATCTCGCACCACAACCATCCACCAATATTCGATGGAAGCCGACCAGGCGCACCGTCGCGGCGATGTGGATCCGCACGCTCTTCGCCGGCATTCTGCAGTACCCACCGGCCACCCAGTGGACGGTGTTCCTCTACATCGGCGGCCAGGCGCTCCGGAAGCATCGGATGCGAACGTGCGCCGCGCCTGTCACGGTGATCCGTGGAGCCACCAACAACCGTGGACGTGAGATCTGGTCACTCATCGCCACGGGCTCCCTCGAATTCGACGACGTCGACGCGTGTCACGAAGACGTCGTCCGTCAACCGTACGTCCGCAAGACTGCGGCGATCATCGACCGAATCTGCGATCGAGCGTGACCAACTGCGGCTCACGTCCAGCTGTAGAAGAGAGAGCGGCGCGACGCGGAACCTTCGAGTCGATGCAGGATCGTTTCGGCCGCATGGACTCCCAAGGGGATCGCGGCCTGACAACTCATCCTCAGTGAGAGATCACCGACTGCGACCGCATCACCCGCACCAAAGATGTTGGGGTGGGACGAGCATTCCAGTCCATCGTCGACCTTCAGACGACCGAGATCGTCGACCGGGAGGCTACTTCGGCGCGCCAGATCGGGGACCCCGAATTCGGTCGCGAGAATCGTGCAATCGGTCTCCACCCGTACACCTCCCGCTAGCTCGCAGGACGAACCGTCGATCCGAGTCACCCGGGATTCGGTGACAATATCAACCCCAAGGTCGGTCAATGTTCTGAGAATTGCCGATCGAGCACGCTCTGACAGATCCGGGGCCAAGATTCCTCCGGTCACCAAAGTGATTCGGCTGCTTCGCTGCTCAGCCAATTCTGCGGCAGTCTCGATTCCGGTGAGACCGCCGCCGACAACGCAGACCGCAGCCTTCTCGTCGAGAGTCGCCAGCCTGGACGAGAGGCGGACCGCGTCCTCGAATTCGGCGACGCCGAACCCGTGCTCGTCCGCTCCGGCGATCGTGCTGGGTAACTGCCTACTTCCGACTGCGTAGACCAAGTAGTCGTAGTCGAGCACGCTGCCGTCGTCGAGGGTGAGCCTGCCGAGCGCCGCCTCGATCGTCGTCACCTCTCCGAAGACTCGGTGTGCCGCACGCGGTAGCGCCCTGTCGAACGAGACCGTCGCGTCGTAGCCAGCCGCAATCATCTGATGGAGCCGCTTCGCTGCCATGACGCCCGCATATCCTGCCCCGATTATCACCACGTGTGCACTCATGGTTCTCCGTTCCGCCAACGGTCCCCATGCTGAGAATGCACGGGATGATCAGGCCTCATCGCGGACGTTATTGAACATTGACGCCCTGGCGTTATGGCGGTCGACACATCTAGGCAGAACTGTGCTGCATGCAATAGAGACTCGAAAAACACAGGGTCGACAACACAACACTGGCTCGAAAACAACAAATGCTCTGCACCGGTTGGTGCAGAGCATTTGTTCGGGTGGAGCTAAGGGGACTCGAACCCCTGACCCCCACACTGCCAGTGTGGTGCGCTACCAGCTGCGCCATAGCCCCGTATTCAATTCACTCTAACAGTCGAACTCGAAGCGGCTTTACTGCTTTCCGCTTGCTGGAAGAAAGTTACACCACTTGACTCCTGGGCAACAAATCGCCTGGTCAGAGCGAAGCGGCCGCTCCTCGTCCGAGCGGCCGCTTCAACTCAGGAGGAGAGCTTGGAAACCCAGTCGCTACTGCCCGTGTCAACGATCTTGCCGTTCGCCACTACCGTGGGCGTCCCGTTCGACCCGACATCCTTGAGCGCCTGGCTGGCGGCTGCAGCATTGGCCGCGGCTGCTTCGACGTTGGTACCGGAAGAGATGCAGGTTGCCACGTCCTCGGATGCGCCCGCATCACGAGCGATCTGGGCGAGGTCGTCGTTGGTGTGATCGCTGCTGCCGCCCTCGGCAGGCTGCGTGTCGGTCGCGAAAAGCTTGTTGTGGAATGCGGAGTACGCGATCGCGTCACCACCCTGAGCGACGCAGAGCAGAGCGGCGCCGGCCCGTGTGGAGTAGTCACCGCTGCCCGACGCCCGGTTGAGGAAGTTCAGCATGTGGTACCGCACGGCGACGTCACCGTTGTCGACGGCGGCCGCGAGAGCCTGGCCACTGAGGTGCTCGAGAGCAGCGCAGGCCGGGCACAGCGGATCCTCGAAGAGATCAATGGTCGTCGCGGCGGAGGGCTTGCCGAGCAGCACCACTCCGTTGTCCTGCACCGTGACGGCAACTTCGGAACTCTGCACGGAGCCGTAGCCGTCGTTCTGGGGCTTGTTCTTGCTGTTCGTCCACAAGACACCGCCGATGACGAGGGCCGCGATCACGAGCACCGCGAGGCCACCGATGATGTAGGTGGAGCGGCTCGAGACCGGTTCCGGCGAGTATTTGTTCTTGCTGCTCTTGGTGCTCACGCTGATGCAGTCCTTCGTGCGTCGAAACGATTTACCGATTGCTTACCTTGCCACTGAAGACTGAGTATCCACTGAGAACGCCGCGCGTGATCCGGGCCCCAATGCGAGCGGCGAACGCGGGAACACGAGCAGCCAGACGGCAAGTGCCAAGAAGCCGAGGTCCCGGAGAATCTCCTTCAAATAGTCCCAAGCGCCGACGTCGGCTGCACCTCCGCCGCCGAAACATCCGCAGTCGATGGACAATCCCCTGGCCCACACCGAAATGATCACCGCAATGAGAACCGTGAGGATGACCACCGAGACCGCAGCGGATACTCGCACCGCCAGCCCGACGAGGATCAGCAGGCCCAGCACTATTTCGACCAGGGGAAGAGCCGTCGCCACCGGACCTACCAGCGACTCGGGCAACAGTTGATAGGCGCGCACCGCGATCTTCGTCTGCACGGGATCAAAGAACTTGAGTCCCCCGGAAATCAGCCAAACGGCCGCCAAACCCAATCGGGCCACAAGACTCACGATGCGAATTGCCACCCGATCGAGAGTACAGAATGCCCGGTCAGTCCAGGTTTGTCCGCGCAGGAGTATCCGTTAGCACCGTCACATCAGTCAGATCTTCGACGACGGATTCGACGGGCTTCGTTCGCGACGGAACGAACAACCAACCCGTCGCCGACACGACTACTACGGCTCCCATCACCGCGAAGGCCGCCGAGTACGACACATGCTGGGCGATCAGTCCGGCACAAATCGGCGCCACTACCCCACCGATGTCGGACATCATCTGGAATACCGCCAGAACGGGTCCGCCTCGGGCCGTCGATCCGACAACATCGGCAACCGCGGCCTGCTGGGCCGGACTCATGAGCCCGGAGCCGACACCGGTCACTGCGGCGATGGCGAAGAACACCACAAGGTTGTCGGTGAATCCCATTGCGATGGTTCCCAGACCGCAGATGAGCAGACCGCTCACGACAAAGGGCTTGCGTCCGAAGCGGTCCGAGAGTCGTCCGGACACGATCAACACCAACGCGTTTCCGACGGCAAAGATCGTGAGAGCGTAGGCCGCTATCGACGGGTCTCGGTCGAGGAACTCCACGACGAACAGAGGGACCATGGCAACGCGAACTCCGAAGATCACCCCGCCGAAGGCGAGGTTCGATCCGAGCGCTGCCCGGTACACCGGCGACTGGAGCCCTTCTGTGAGAGTCATCGACTTCACATCGACAGCCTTGTCCGGTGACGCCAGGTGAGATCCACGCAGGCTCACGAAGACAACGAGCGCGGCGATCACCAGCGCAACTGCGTAGATGATGAACGGCATCCGCAGACCGAACTGCAACAGCGCACCGCCGACCAGCGGGCCGCCGATCGATCCCATGAGAAAGCTTGTCGCGTACAGCCCCGAGACGCGGCCGCGACTGTCCGGCGGTGACATGCGAATGATCAGCCCGAGAGCCGACACCGTGAACATCGTCGACCCGATACCGCCCAACGACCGGAACAGCAGAAGTTGCCAGTACTCCCCGGCGAAAGCGCACGCACCGGTCGAGACCGCGACGATCAAAAGGCCGACGATGTAGACCGGGCGCTCACCGAGTTTCTGTACCAAAGAGCCGCTCATCGGCGCGAACACCAATCGCATGAAAGCGAAAGACGAGATCACGATCGTGGCGGCGGTGACCGATACGTCGAAGCTGCGCGCGAACTGAGGTAGAGCCGGAGCGACCAACCCGAATCCGAGGGCGATGACGAAGCTGGCGGCGACCAGTACCCAAATTTCCTGTGGCAGCTTGGCTGCACGAGTTTTCATGTCGCCCGGAATTCTAGCCGGGCGACACGAGCGGTCCGCGAGCTAGTTCGCCTTCAAGACGCCGGACACCAAGTCCTTGGCCGCTGCCTGAACCTGAGCCAGATGATCGGCGCCCTTCATCGACTCTGCATAAATCTTGTACACGTCCTCCGTGCCGGACGGCCTCGCTGCAAACCACGCGTTCTCTGTCGTCACCTTGAGACCACCGATCGCCGCGCCGTTTCCGGGCGCCGCGGTCAGTGTCGCCGTGATCGGTTCACCCGCCAGTTCGGTCGCACTCACCTGATCGGGAGACAGTTTTGCCAAGACTGCCTTCTGTGCGCGTGTCGCGGGCGCATCGATCCGCGCGTACGCCGGGCTCCCGAACTTTTCGGCCAACGCGTCGTAATGCGCTGACGGAGACTTTCCCGTCACCGCGGTGATTTCCGACGCGAGCAACGCAAGGATGATGCCGTCCTTGTCCGTCGTCCAGACGGAACCGTCGTGGCGGAGGAAGGATGCACCGGCGCTTTCCTCGCCCCCGAATCCCACCGACCCGTCGAGCAGACCGGGAACGAACCACTTGAAACCGACTGGAACCTCGAGCAGTTCGCGGCCCACACTGCTGACCACGCGGTCGATCATCGAGGAACTCACGAGCGTCTTGCCCACCTTGGTGTCTGCGCGCCACCCTGGCCGGTTCGCGAAGAGATACTCGATGGCAACGGCGAGATAGTGATTCGGGTTCATCAACCCGCCGTCGGGTGTGACGATGCCATGGCGGTCGGAGTCTGCATCGTTTCCGGTCGCGATGTCGTAGCGATCCCGAATTCCGATCAGCGACGCCATCGCGTCGGGCGACGAGCAGTCCATGCGGATCTTGCCGTCAGTGTCGAGCGTCATGAATCGCCAGGTCGGATCGACGAGCGGATTCACCACTTCGAGGTCGAGTCGATGAGTTTCGGCAATCGCGCCCCAGTAGTCGACGCTTGCCCCGCCGAGGGGATCTGCACCGATCCTGATTCCGGCATCGCGGATTGCATCGAGGTTGAGGACAGAGGGGAGGTCTTCGACGTAGTACCGGAGGAAGTCGTAGCGTTCGACGCGGTCCAGCGCCTGCGCCGCCGTGACACGCCGTACCCCGGAAAGCCCCTTGCGCAGTAGCTCGTTCGCTCGATCGGCGATAACCGATGTCGCATCCGTATCCGCGGGTCCGCCGTGTGGCGGGTTGTATTTGAAGCCGCCGTCACGCGGCGGATTGTGTGAAGGCGTCACGACGATGCCGTCGGCCTTTGCCTCCGGTCCCGTCGAGTTGTACCGCAAGATCGCGTGGCTGACCGCCGGGGTGGGCGTGTAGGCATCGCGTGAATCGACGAGGACGACGACGTCGTTGGCGACCAGGACCTCCAAGGCCGACAGCCAGGCAGGCTCCGAGAGCGCATGTGTATCGCGGCCGATGAACAGAGGTCCGTCGATGCCCTGCGAGGCGCGGTACTCGACGATCGCCTGGGTTGTCGCCAGGATGTGAGCTTCGTTGAACGCCGCGTCGAGACTGGAACCGCGATGTCCTGAAGTGCCGAAAAGTACCTGCTGCATCGGGTTCTCGGGATCCGGGGTGCGCGTGTAATACGCGGTGACCAGATGAGGAACGTCGATCAGATCCTCTGGCAGAGCCACTTGTCCTGCTCGTTCGTGCGCCACGAATCCCCCTCGGCCCGGTGGTCGACCACTGTGTCGACGCGACTGTGGACAATTGTCTACCCTGGCCGCGTGGCGTGCACGCTCGACGCCGGATCGGTCAATCCGTGATCTGGATTCCCAACCACGCAGCGGACAGTCCGACGATCAAACTGACGACGATGTAGATCAGCGAGAGGGCCGTCTGGCGCCTCTCGACCATCCCGACATTTTCGTTCGCAAAGGTCGAGTAGGTGGACAAGCCACCGCAGAATCCGGTCGCCAGAAGTGCAGCCATCTCGGTGGAAAGAGCTGCCCCGGTGAACAATCCAAGGAGGAAGCAGCCGATCACGTTGGCGGCGAACGTCGCAGCCGGGAATCCCTTGTACGCGGGCACATACCGCGCCAACAGGTACCGGCCACTCGCACCAGCGCCGCCGCCGAGTGCCACCAGGAGAACTGTCATGCCGACGCTCCGTCCCGCGCGCGGATCCAGCGTTCACCGAGCCCTTTGCCCAGTGCAGCGGCGAGGATCGCGGGAATCAGTGTCCCGAGTACATAGAGAATCGATCGCCACGGACTCTCCGTCACGGCGTGAACCGCGAAGGACGAGAAAGTGGTGAAGCCGCCACAGAACCCGGTGCCGAGAAAGAGGTACCCAACCTTGTTGTGGACGAGCAGGGCCGCGAGAACACCGAGAACGAACGAGCCGACGACGTTGATGACCAGCGTCGTCCAGATGTGGGGAAAGAGCTCCCCCAGCCCGTATCGACTCAGTGCCCCCAGTGCTCCGCCGACGGCAACCGCTCCCACCGCACCCGGCAGCTTCAGATCACCCATGCTCTCGCCTCACCCGAAAGAGCCTACGTCCCGGATCGGGCTTTCGGCGGGCGCGGAATGAAGTAACTTGTCCGCTGCTGATACTCGCGATAACCCGGACGCTGTTCCATATGTCGCTCGAGCAACCGCGCACCGGTGGCGAAGACCAGGAAGTACGTCATGGCGATCGGCGAGAGGACAGTCACCACTCCCGGCCACACGGACGCCGAGACGAGGAAGATCCCCCACCAGACGCATGCGTCGCCGAAATAGTTGGGATGCCGCGTCCACGCCCACAAGCCTTGATCCATGATGTGGCCACGGCTACCCGGATCGGATTTGAATTCCTCCATCTGCCGGTCGCCGACCGTCTCGAACGTGACGCCGACAATCCACAGCACGATTCCGAGCACAACAAGAAGCCCGAAGCTACCGTTCGATACTGCTGCGACCTGGATAGGCAGGGAGACGAACCACAACGAAATCCCCTGCGTGAGATAAATCTTGCGGATCGCATACAGCGTTCGATTACCCGTCGCTCGTCCGAGCATTTCTTCGTACCGCGGGTCTTCACCCTTGCCGCGGGATCTGATCGCCATGTGCGTCGCCAACCGCAGACCCCAGATCGCCACCAGCGCAAGCATCAGCAACCGGCGCCAGAGGTCGCCGGTTCCAACTACCGCGGACACGAGCGCGATCAGAACGAAGCCGGCGCCCCACGACACGTCGACAACATTGTGCCGCCCGATCCGTACACCGATGGTGGCTGTCACTGCCATTCCGACGGCGATCGCCAACAGGCTCGTGAGCGTGACCACTCCGAATGCGCCCCAGTCGAATCCGTTCATCGCCGCGACACCCACTGCGGCCGGACCGATTCCATATCCGATCGACCATCACCGTGCGGCCGGACCGACAGAATCTGATCGACGCCCATCCTGCCGTCCCGAAATGCCATTCCTCCGCCGACGAGGTAGAGACGCCACACCCGAGCGACTTCGACACCCACGAGATCCACGACGCGATCCCAGTTCGATTCGAAGGTCTCGATCCACGCGTCGACGGTCCGCACGTAGTGCTCACGCAGGGCGTGCACGTCCCGGACTTCGAGTCCACCCTCCTCGATCATCGCAACAGTGCGACCGACCGGCCGCATGTACATGTCCGGCGCGATGAACGACTCGATGAACGGACCTCCCCCGGGGTGCGCACCGGTGCGTGACATCTGCTGAATCAGCACACGGCCACCGGCAATAACGTTGTCGTGGAGCGCTTTCACGTATGTCGGATAGTTGTCCTCACCGACGTGCTCACCCATCTCGATCGACGCGACCGCATCGAAGGGACCGTCTGGAATCTCACGATAATCTTGGAGCCGGATCTCGACCCAGTCTTCCAAACCGAGTGCGCGGATCTTCGCGTCGACAAAAGCCTTCTGCTCCGCCGAGATCGTGATGCCGACAACCCGAGCGCCGTACTCACGCGCTGCATGCAGGCTCAGCGAGCCCCAACCACAGCCGACATCGAGGAACCGTAGGCCTCGCGCCCGATCGAGACCGACCTTGCGGCACACCAGATCCAGCTTGTCTGTCTGTGAGTCTTCGAGCGTGTATTCCGGCGCATCGGAAGTCCAATAGCCCGAGGAGTACGCCATGTTCTGATCGAGGATCAGTTGGTAGAAATCGTTCGACAAATCGTAGTGGTGCCCGATCGCTTCGCGGTCGCGGGCGAGACTGTGCAAGCGGCCCTTCACCTGAGCCTGCGACGACGGTGGAGCCAAAGGTCTCCCGAAAGCACCGAAGGATCGCGCAGCCTTGACCGCGGCCAGGACGAGAGACGGGGTCGGGGTGATCGACCCGAACCCCCGCTCGGCAGAGACCTTCCACACGTGTGTGAGCGCATCACCGAGATCGCCTTCGACGTCGAGTTCACCGAGAACATATGCCTGCGCCGCTCCCAACTCGCCGGGATTCCAGAGCAAGCGTCGCAGCACATTCGGGCTGTAGAGCGTCACTTTCGGAGCATCTTCCGGACCTGCTGTGCTGCCGTCCCAGGCAGTCAATCTCACCGGAAGTTCGCCGCCGACAAGTGGACTGAGGATGTCCGAGAGACGGCCCGCAACGCCGGTACCTTGTGCCGTTCGATCCATCGTGGCGGTCATCGCTGATTCCTCCGATCGAGAACAATTTGCTGGACGTCGAGATATCCCGAGCGAAACCCCGCCTCGGAGTAGCAGAGATAGAAATGCCACATGCGCGCGAACACTGCGTCGAACCCGAGCGCGGACGCTTCGTCGGTGCGAGCACTGAAACGCTCGTCCCACAGCCGCAACGTCTGCGCGTAGTGATCGCCCATCGACATCCGCTCACGCACCCGAAGGGTTGTCATGCGTTCGGTGACGTCCTCTATCGCCCGCACCGACGGGAGAAATCCGCCGGGGAAGATGTACTTGTGCACCCAGGTGTAGGTGTTGCGGGTCGCGAGCATCCGATCATGCGGCATCGTGATGGCTTGGATCGCCGCGCGCCCACCCGGCGCCAGCAGGGCGTCGATCGTCTGGAAGTAACTTCCCCAGTACTGGTGGCCGACAGCCTCGATCATCTCGACCGACACGACGGCGTCGTACTCCCCCTGCACTTGCCGATAGTCGAGAAGGTCGACCTGAACGCGATCGGCCAGTCCCGCAGCGCTTATCCGCTTCGCCGCCAATTCCTGCTGTTCGACCGACAGTGTCACTGAGCGCACCGTTGCTCCGCGCTCGGCTGCTCGGATCGCCAATTCTCCCCAGCCTGTGCCGATTTCGAGTACTCGCGAACCGGGACCGACACCCGCACCGTCCAGCAGGCGATCGATCTTCCGATGCTGAGCCGCTGCGAACGCGTCCCACGACGGGGTAGCTCCCACCGACAGATCCTCGAAGAGAGCACTGGAATACGTCATGGTGTCGTCGAGGAACAGTTCGAACATCTCGTTCGAGAGGTCGTAGTGCCGGGAGATGTTCGAGCGCGTGTTCTGCGTCGAATTCCGCTCACTGCGAGGCTGCTTCGGAATGTAGAGGCCTCGTAGCCGCTGCAGGAAGTCGGGAATCAGCGTCGCCACCCGGGAGGCGAAGACTTCCAGGACCGCGGTGAGGTCGGAGGCTTCCCAATCGCCCGCCATGTACGACTCGCCGAATCCGATCAACCCACTGTCGCCCACACGAGCAGCGAAGTCGTCTGGACGGTGGATGACCATCAACGGCGAATCCGGACTACCTCCACCGGAGAACTCACCGTTGGGCATCTGAACGCGCAGCGGCAAGCGCGCGACCGCCTTGTGGAACAGAGCGCGGGCAACCGGCGACGCAACCCTCACTTTGAAACCGCTGGGCACCGTGGCAACGCCCGGCCACCGCTCGGATTCGATCGTGTGAGCGGAAGGTTCGGTGCCGAGAGTGGTCGTGGTCATTGCACTGCCTCCTGCGGGTGATGTTGCGGTCGGGGAACGATAGGTAAGCGCCTGGCCCACAGCCGGATTCCTTGAAATCTGATCTGCGCGGCGACTCGGAGCGGAGCCAGCGGGATGGAGAGCGCACTGCGGACGATCTCGCGCGTCGTCGCCGGCACACAACGACCGGACACCGTGGCTACGAATGGCGCCTTGCCGTCACGGGCCAGAACTATCGAGAGCGCGAGCGCGGTGTCGGGTAGCGGTAATCGCATCCGGTACTCGCCGTCCAGATCGTTGAACGGAGACACGTAGAACTCTTTGGACGTGCGAGCCCCGCCGCGTTCGTCGGTTTCGAGCAGGTAGCAATGCCGCTCGCCGTAGGTGTTGTGAACCTCGGCAACGACGCACCGCTGACTGCCGTCGTCGTTCAGACACCAGAACACACTCAGTGGGTTGAACACATGCCCGAGAACACGTGCGTTCGCAAGCATGAGGATGCGGCCGCCGGCGAACTCCAATCCGTTAGTTGCCAGAAAAGACTCGACGTTGGCACGAATCGATCGGGTGGGGTCGCCGAGGTGATCTCCGGCGTCGAACTTCGCCAAGGATCGCAGTGCCTTCGGGAGCTCGGGCAGATCGTCGACGTCGACGAGCCAGCTGTAGCTTCGGTACTCGAACTCGTTGTGCAACGGCTCCGTTCGTACGTGTCGGATGCTCGTATGAACGATGGACGGCGTGATGGGTGCAGTCACGGCCACCGACCTCCGACGCGTTCGGCGGCACGCAGGCCAGACAGTGCACCGTCCTCGTGGAAACCCCATCCGTGGTACGCACCGGCAAACGCGAGCACGTCCGAGTCCAACTCGGGAAGCCGCGCTTGAGCGGCGACGGAGGTGGGTGTGTACTGCGGATGCTCGTAGGTCATCTGATCGATCACCGAGTCCGGGGACACCATTTCGTCTCCCCCCAACGTCACCAGGTAGCGCCGACCGGTCTCCGGCAGCCGCTGCAACCTCGTCATGTCGTAGCTGACCAGAACGTGATCCGGCTTCGCGTTGCATTCAGGGATGTAGTAGTTCCACGACGCGCGCGCATTGGTGTTGCCGGGCAGCACATTTTCGTCGGTGTGAAGTTGGGTGTGGTTGACGGAGTACGGCATTGCGCCGAGGACCTGGGATTCGGCAGGCGTCGGATCCGCCAAAATCTTCAGTGCTTGCTGCGGATGCGTTGCGACCACAACTGCGTCGAAGGTCTGGATCTGGTCGTCGCCGTCACGAATGTCGACGCGATCGTCGAACCGGTGGACGGCGCGAACTGGCGTGTTCAGGCGGATATCCCCGATACTTTTGGCGACGAGACGAACGTATTCGCCCGATCCACCGGTGACTGTTCGCCAGGTCGGCGATCCAGTGACGCTCAGCATTCCGTGGTGATCGAGGAACGAGAACAGGTACCGCGCGGGATACTTCAGCGCCGAGCCGGGATCACACGACCAGACTGCCGACACGAGCGGAGTCATGAAGTGAGCGGTGAAGTAGTCGGAGAACCGGCCGCTGCGCAGAAACACTCCCAGTGTCTGGTCGGGTGCCGACGGATCCGTGTTGTCGAGCAGGGCGCGGGCACGGCGATGGAAGCGCTTGACCTCCATCAACATGGACAGAAAGCTGCCGTTGACAAGGAGCCCCGGCGTCGGGAGAACGCCGCGCAACCCTTGGCCCCCCGAGTACTCGAGCCCGCAACCCCCACACCTGACCGACATACTCATATCGGATTCCTGCGTAGGCACATCGAGTTCTGCGAACAATCGCAACAATGTCGGATAGGTGCGATCGTTGTGGACGATGAACCCCGTGTCGATGGCGAGGCTTCGCCCTTCCGGGTCGGTGACCGAATGGGTGTCCGCGTGCCCGCCGAGCCGTGAATCCGCTTCGTAGAGGGTGACGTCACTGTCCTTACTGAGCACCCACGCCGCTGTCAGACCTGCGACACCACTACCGACGACGGCCACCTTGCGCTTGTCGGAACTCATCGTCGTTCTCCCATCTTTGTTGCGGCTACCCCGCGACTCATTCCTGCGATTGCATCCGCGACGAGGCGATGCCAGGTCGCCGCCCGACGGAGCATGAAGTGGCCTGCGCCGTCGATGCCGATCCATTCAGCGCTCTTACCCGACTTCTGCAGTTCGTCAACTTTCCGACGAGACGCTGCCGAGTCGGTCCACGAGTCGGCCGTGCCGTGGAGCACAACCAGTGGTGTGTCCGAACGCAGATTCACCGACGTTCCATCGGGCCACCACGGCGCCAGCGCAACCACACCGACCACCGCCGGATCGCCACACAGTTCGGCGGCGACCCGTCCGCCCATCGAGTGGCCCAGCAAAATCACCCGAGCTTGTGCATTACGTTTCGTTATCGCGTCGAGTGCGGCTCGAGCGTCAGCGACCGGACTGCGCTCGGCACCGTTCCAACCACGCACCCGATAGCGAGCCTGCACCGCTCTCACACCGGAGCGGCGAAGCTGAGCGGTGAACGGGCGCATCCGAAGGTTGGACAGATGCCAGGCGCGAGCCGGGCGATGGCTCGAGACCTTTCCTCCAGGCAGCACGAGCACCACCAGGTGCTGGTCACCGTCCTGCTGTTGCCGTCGGTTGGGCGTCATGCATGGCATTCGGAGCCGAAAACCATTTGGATGGGGTTCGTAGAATTTCTTTTGTGAATCGTGAAGCACTCGTCGGTGACGTCCTCGACGCCATGGACGCCAACTTGGTTTCCCATGCCTGCCACCTGCATGAACACTTGCCGACTGCATCGGTCACGGTCACTGCGGACGTTGTCGTCGCAGACAGCGGCCTCGCCGACGACACTTTCAACATCATCGCTCGTGCTCGCTTCGCCGTACCTGCCGACGGGCCCGAAGATCGGCGACTGATCGACATCCTCGCCTCGATTCGGGCAACCGGACGTCCGTTCTCCTGGTGGACCGGACCCCGCGATAATCCCTCTGACCTCGGGGCTCGCCTGTCCGCCCTCGGCTGCGTGCGCTCCGAGGAAGAACGAGCGATGACGGCGGACCTTGACGTCGTCCCTCATCCGACGCCTGTCCCAGAACTCTCCGTTCATCGGGTGACTACTCGTACCCAGCTCGCCGACTACGCCGCCGTGATGGCCGCCAACTGGTCGCCGCCCTCAGCCGCAGTAATTGGATTCTTCGAAGACACCGCTGATGCCGCCCTCGATGAGCGTTCGCGGAGTTCGTTTGTCGTGGGGTACGCGAACTCCCAGCCTGTCGCCGGAGCCGAGGTCCACTTTGCCGCCGGCGTCGCCGGCCTGTATGGCGTCGTCACACTCGAAACGGCTCGCCGACGCGGATTCGGCTCGGCGGTCACCCTTGTCGCACTCGACATCGCCCGCGAGCGAGGTGCCCGAACAGCAGTACTTCAGGCGTCCAGCGACGGCGCACAGCTCTATCGAAACCTCGGCTTCAAGGATGTCGGCACCTACACCGAGTACTCGATCGGAAGCAGTTAGACGTCCCCGCGGGGACGCTTTCACCCCGTATCCGTGAAGGTGTCGGCACCCACATCTATCATCGAACGTACATTCGAAATGATGTCGGACGCGAGCCGGGGGGCAACCATGAACGCAGCATTAACCGAGAACGCACCACCGATCGATGAAGATACGCAGGGTTCCAACCGAGACGACGTGGATCAGCTCGGCTCGGAAATCTGCGCCCTCGCCGGCCAGATCGCCGCGGCCACGGCTCGATTCCTTGCCCTCCTGTCGAAATTCGACGAAGACCGCGGATGGACCGGTCCGGGACTGCACTCGTGCGCCCACTGGTTGTCGTGGAAGTGCGGAATGAGCCTGCACACCGGCCGTGAATACGTTCGCGTCGCCAAAGCGCTCCGACCTTTGCCCGAGATGCGGAAGGCCTTCGAGCAAGGCCGCCTGTCCTACTCGAAGGTTCGCGCCCTCACCCGGGTCACCACGCCTTCCAACGAAAAGCAGATGGTTCGGTTCGGATGTGAGGCGCCCGCAGCCCAGATCGATCGTCTCGCCGCAGGTCTGCGTAAAGCAACCGACAACGAATCCGGCAAAACCAAAGCGGTCGAACATCTTCAGGTCCGCTGGCATTGGGACCCGGATACGGGCGAATTTGTCATCAAAGGACGCCTGCCTGCACAGGACGGCGCCCGAATCCTCGCAGCGTTAGCTGTGGCGGAACGTGAACGCACCCGAATCGCCGCCGTCCGCCCCGTCGACGAGAAGGCCGCAAAGAACCCGGTCGGAAATATCGGGCCAGGTCTCGTCGCGATGGCAGAGCTCGCCACCGCCTCAGTCACGGACCGCACGACCAAGGCCGCCGCGAACGAAGTTGTGTTCTTCCACGAAGCGAACACCGTCCGAGTGCCGAGCGGACCCGCATTGCCTCAAAATGCCGCTGAGGAAGTGCTCTGCAACGCCAAGCTTCGCCTGGGTACGACCAAGGAAGGATGCGTTCTGAATCTAGGTCGGCGGACTCGCGTCGTCAGCGCTAAACAAATGTTGGCATTGAACTACCGCGACGGATGCTGCCGCACACCAGGATGCGGACGGACCCGCTTCCTGCACGCACATCACGTGAAATTCTGGGGACGCGGCGGCAATACGGACTTGGACAATTTGATCATGCTTTGCGGTACCTGCCACCGCGCGCTGCACGACGGCAAGTTCACGATCTCTGCACTCGGCGAGCAGAAGTTCGAGTTCCACTACGCCAATGGAGACGTCATCGACCCAGCACCGCCAACAGAGGGGTTCGCCGATGACCTATTGCGCGGAGACGTACCCGACGACGCGATCGTGCCGGCGTGGAGCGGGGAGCCCCTCCACCTCGATCACGCGGTCAGCGTCATCCTCGACGGCTGGGCCGCGTGAGCAAACATTGGTCTAGTCCAATCTGAATCCGTCGTGAACAATCGGACAACCCTCGCATTCAGGTAGTGCAATTGGTCTAGTCCTATCGCAATATCTTGAGCGTGACCAAGAAAATCGCACGCACCTCAGCCGCTATCACACTCCTCCTCGCCGGCGCTGTTGCTGCCGGAACTGCAACTGCTGCAGCAATTCCCGGATCGTCCGACCTCAATCCGTCGGCCGCCGAGAAGACAGTTGTCATCGGCCTTGACGGCACCATGCTCAGCCACATCAAGACCGCCGACGCTCCCCGTCTCCAGAAGCTGATCGCCGAAGGAACCAGCGGAGAATCTTCCATCCTCGGCCACACCACCATCTCCGGACCGTCGTGGTCGACCATCCTGACCGGAGTCTGGGACACCAAGCACGGTGTCAAGGACAACACGTACGCAGGCGCCCGCTTCGACCTCTACCCGAGCGTGTTCACACGGTTGGAAACAGCACAGCCCTCTCTGCTCACCGAGTCGATCTCCACCTGGGGCGGCATCGACAACATCGCATCCAGCGGCACGCCGAAAGCCGACGTTGTCGTCACCACTGCCGATGCAGGTTCCGGAGCGGCCACCGATGCTGCGACCGCTGACGCCGTCGCCCGCGACATCACCGACAAGGGACCTGACCTGATCTTCACCCAACTCGATCAGGTGGACGGCGCGGGGCACAGCGGCGGCACCAACGGCGCTGCGTACGAAGAGTCCATTGCCTCGGTCGACGCTCAGGTGGGCAAGATTGTCGATGCCGTTGATCAACGCGCAGCGAAGACCGGTGAGAAGTGGACGGTTCTGGTCACTGCGGATCACGGCCACAAGCCTGCTGGAGGGCACGGCGGCCAGACGCCGGCGGAAGCAACGACATTCGTCGTTGCACGCGGTGCGGGATACGCGGCCGGCAAGACCACCGACGCGTACACGATCGCCGACATCACGCCGACCATCCTCCAAAGCCTGGGCGTTGCATTGCCTGCCGATCTGGACGGAAAGCCGCTGGCCAAGGAAGCTCCCGGCTTCGTCGGCTCGGTCGACCTGGGATTCTTCGGCTCCTGATCGCAAGAAGTCCCGGGCGCTCAGCAGAGTGCCGCAGCAAGACCGCAAAAAGGTCGGGCCGGAGAGCGTGTGCTTCTCCGTGTGCAGTCCGCTAAGTCTCTACTTGGATCTCCCAGTCTCGCGAACAAGCCAGGATGACGATCCCAGTCACTGTTTGATGTCCCATTCGACTCCGTGACCGAGCCGAACAGTAAAGCCCTCTAGCTGATGCCAGGAACCGGGTCGAGGGCAACCCCGGGCTGACAGACACGCTTCGCTACTTAGGCAGCGAGAGCGTAGTCGCGCTGATTGGAATCGGCGCTTATAGGTTTGCAGCGACGCTTACGGTGGTCTCTTGCCTGCACCGACACGCTTCCCCTAACTCAACACACGCAGTCGAAACCGTTCAGCCCCGTGTGTGCCCCGCGTCTTTCGTGGGGCTATTCACTATAACGCGCCGAAGTTCGGAAGTCATACCAATTAATCGGCGGCACTTTCCGTGTCCTTCGCCGCAGCTGATTCCCTGATAGCTGCGGTCTCACGCTCTGCAGCACCGGTGATGTTGGTGATCATCCCCTGGAAGACAACTCCGTGGAAAGGCAGGATCGAGTACCAGTACGCCCGGCCGGCGAGCCCGCGAGGGAAGAAGACCGCACGCTGATCGAGATGCGAACCCACCGGCCGTCCATCCGCACCCGCCGGACCTTCCGACACTCGCAACTCCAACCATGCTCCGCCCGGGACCTTCATCTCGGCGCGCAACCGGAGCAACTTGCCTCGATCGATTTCTTCGACCCGCCAGAAGTCCAGGGCTTCACCGGTGTTGAGCCGACGTGGATCCCGCCTACCCCGGCGCAGTCCGACCCCGCCGACCGCGCGGTCCATCCACCCCCGGATGGCCCACGCCAAAGGGAATGAATACCAACCATTCTCGCCGCCGATCGACTCGACGACCGACCAGAGGGTTTTCGGATCCGCAGCACAGTCACGTTCGCGGTGGTCTACGTAAACTGCCTCCCCTGCCCAGTCCGGGTCGGACGGAAGAGGATCGGACGGCGCTCCCGCGATCGTCGCACCGGACCACGCCGTCTCCACCTCACCGGTCTCGATCTTGCGAAGCGCCAAACGCACAGCTTCCCGGTACGGTGTGAGGCCACCGGCCGGAGGCGGGATGAAGTCGTCGATGTCGTGGTTGTGCATCACCGCGTCGTTCTGCAGTGATTCGATCAGTGGCATCGCCAAGCCCCGCGGGATCGGCGTGACCAATCCCACCCAGTGACCTGCCAGACGCGGGGTGAGGACGGGCAAGACGAGGATGCGTCGGCGTACCAATCCTGCGACGTCGGCGTAGGTGTTCATCATCTCGCCGTACTGCATGACATCTGGCCCACCGATGTCGAAGGCGCGGTTGACCTCCGGCGTTGTCGCCGCGGCTGCGATCAAATAGTGGAGTACGTCACGCACCGCGATCGGCTGAATGTTGTTGTGCACCCACTTGGGTGTGGTCATCACCGGAAGCCGATTGGTCAAGTGGCGCACCATTTCGAAGGACGCCGAACCCGATCCGATCACCACCCCAGCTTGAAATACAACTGTCGGAACCTCGGAGTCGAGGAGGATCCGACCGACTTCGAGCCGAGACTGCAAGTGAGTCGACAACTCTCGGTCGGACGGATGAAGCCCGCCCAGGTAGACGATCCGGCGCACCCCCGCATCGCGAGCAGCGGCGGCGACGTTCTCCGCGCTTCGCTTGTCGATATCCGAGAACGACCCTCCACCGCCCATGGCGTGAACGAGGTAGTAGACCACGTCGATATCGTCGAAAACACCTGAGAGGGAGGCACTGTCGGTCAGATCCCCACGCTTGATCTCCACCGAATCATGCCAGGGCACATCTCGCAGTTTCTCCGGGCTGCGCACCACCACTCGAACGCGATGGCCCTCTTCGACCAGACGAGGGGCAAGACGTCCGCCGATGTATCCGGTCGCACCCGTGATCAACACTCTCACTGCGTCCATCACCCCACGCTACGCACAATTCAACTGCGAAGCGCGAGTGCAACCTCGAGGTCGTCGTTGGTCAACATCATGTTGATCCCCGCTCCAGCCTTCGCCCCGGCGGCTGCGGCCATGATGACCTGGGCACCCGGGTCGACGACGTTGCCCGCAGCGAACACGCCGGGCACGCTCGTCGCCCCCATCATGTCGACTGTGACGAAATCGCCCATCATCGTCTCAGCGCGCTGCGCGCCGAATGCGCGCAAGATCGCATCGTTGGGGTCCATCGTGAGAGCGCCACCGACAAAGACCGCCGAACGCGCGACCACAGTGCCGTCGGCCAACCGCACGCCCACCAACCGATCATCCTCGACGACGGGACCAGCGATCTCACCCTCGACGATCGAAATATCGCGAGCTGCAAGCTTTTCCCGATCTTCGGAACTCAGTTCGGTGATTCGATGGAGGAAGAGAACTACGTCGTCGGACCACTGGCGAACCATGAGGGCCTGGTGCATCGCAAATTCCGCGCTCTTGGCGATGACACCAAGCGGCTGATCGCGCACGCTGTACCCGTGGCAGTACGGGCAGTGCAACACGTCGCGGCCCCAACGCTCGCCGAAGACTTCGAGTTCGACCGGCAGGCGGTCCGTCAGACCCGTTGCAACGAGGACCTTGCGCACCTGAATCTTGCTGCCGTCAGCCAGTTCTACCGAGAACTTCTCGCCGTCCCGTGTCACGGAGACAACGGTGCCGTCATGGAACTCGCCGCCGAATTTGCGGACCTCACCTCGGCCGATGGTCAACAATTCGGCGGGGTTCATGCCGTCGCGGGAGAGGAATCCGTTCATGTGATCGGCGGCCGCGTTCCGTGGTGATCCGTTGTCGAAGACGATCACGGACCTGCGTGCCTGACCAAGGATGAGTGCGGCGTTCAGCCCTGCCGCGCCGGCTCCGATTACTGCTACGTCGAATGAGTTCTGCGTCATGAATCCAGAATGACAAGAGATCGCGTTCTTGACAAACACTGTTGCCACTTTGGCAAAATAGATCCATGACCGAAACATCGTTCGAAGCCGTTCTAGCCGGCATCGGCCCTCGCCTACGTGCGTTGCGCCAGCAGTCCGACATGACCCTGGCCGACCTGTCGGAGACCACCGACATCAGCGTCAGCACACTCTCGAGACTCGAATCCGGTACTCGCCGAGCCAACTTGGAGTTGCTGCTGCCGATCGCCAAGGCACACGGCGTCCCGTTGGACGACCTGGTGAACAGCAAGATCAAGGACCCCCGCGTTCGAGAAGAACCTCGAACGGTCGGATGCATGACGGTCATTCCGCTGACCAGTCAGCCCGGCAACCTCCAGGCCTACAAGATGATCATCTCCCCCACCGACGACGATCGCGAACCGGGATCCCACGAGGGCTACGAGTGGGTCTACGTTCTGTCCGGGCGCATCCGACTCCAACTCGGCGACCGGGATTTCATCATGGGGGCAGGTGAGGCCGCCGAGTTCGACACCCACATTCCGCACCGCATCAGCGCTGCCGACAGCCGACCTGCGGAGGCGATCAGTCTCTTCGGGAAACAGGGCGAGCGTGTTCACCTACGCGCAGCGCCGGCCGACAGACGCGGCTGAAACACTAGGACTGAAAACGCTGGAACTCGAAAGAATCTAGGCGCCCGCGACGGCAATCATGCCGACTGCCGCCAGCGCCAACAGCATTCCCGCTTGTTGCACGCGGCTTACCCGCTCGCCCAGCATCACCATGGCGAGCAGAACCGTCGCAGCCGGATACAGCGAACCGATCACGCTGACCAGTGAGAGCATTCCGCCTTGGAAGGCGTAGATCATCGTCCCGTTCGCGACGACGTCGAGGACGCTGACGTACACCGCGAGTTTGAGTGGCTCGCCTCGTGGGAGAACGAAGTGACCGGCCGCCAGCGCGACCAACCACACCACGACGGTCGCGGCGCCGCGAGATACGGCCAACGCCCACAGCCCGCTGCCCTCGCCGATCTGGTGAAGTGCGATGAACGAGAGAGCAAATGCGCCACCGCTTCCGACGGTCAGAAGCGCCACTTGCCTGGTGAAGCGGAGAGTGATTCCGCCGGCGACCTCACCCGCGGTGTCGTCAGGCGACTCGCGGCTGACCAGGACGACGGCGACCAGCGCGACGGCAATACCCAGGTACGCGATCAACCCCGGCCGCTCACCGAATGCGAATCCGACGAGGACCGGAATACCCGCCACCAGAACAGCTGTCAGCGGCGAGACCACCGACATGGGGCCAGTTGCCAGCGCGAGATAGAACCACCACACCGCCAGACCACTCGTGACGCCCGCGATCGCGCCCCAGATCAAACCGTTCAGCGTCAGCGTCCCGGAAACGAAAGGTGCTGCGATCAGAACGATGACGAGCGAGAGCGGATACGAGACGATCACCACACGCAGTGCGGCAACTCGTCGTGATGCAACTCCCCCGACGAAGTCGCTGACTCCGTAGGCAACTGCCGCCACGAGGGCAAGCAGGATGGAGGTCAGCGCATGCCCTTGATACGACGACCGAGCTCGCGGGTCACCTCGCGCTCGGCGGTCCGCTTGGCCATGTCCTGGCGCTTGTCGTAGTCCTGCTTACCCTTTGCCAGCGCGAGTTCGACCTTGACCTTGCCGTCGTTGAAGTACATCGACAGCGGAACCAGTGTCTGGTTTCCCTCGCGGGTCTTGCCGACGAGGTGCTCGATCTCACGCTTGTGCAGCAGGAGCTTTCGGGTGCGGCGCGGAGAGTGGTTGTTCCACGTGCCTTGCGTGTACTCCGGAATGTGCAACGAGCGCAACCACACTTCGCCGTTGTCCACGGTGGCGAACGCATCGACGAGCGACGCCTTGCCTTCACGCAGACTCTTGACCTCGGTCCCGACGAGCGCGATACCGGCCTCGTAGGTGTCGATGATCGTGTAGTTGTGGCGTGCTTTGCGATTGGTCGCAATGACCTTGCGGCCCTTTTCCTTCACTGTCCGGGCCTCTCAGTCCGCTGTCTTGCTGTCGAATGGTTCTTGCTGTTCCAGCATAGAAGCTCGTGCAAACCGATTATTCGCGGACGTACAGACGCAGTGTGACGTACGCCGTCACCGCGGCCATTCCGACGCCGGCAAGCACGAGGATCGGCGAGACGAACAGCACGTCACTGTTGGAGATCCGCGCCACGATGTTGGCTTCGTAGACATCGGACAGGACCCCGTCGATGAAGACGTTCTTCGCCGTGAACAGTCCGGCAATGGCGAGCACCGCACCGATCAAGGCCGCCACGACGGCTTCGAGAAGGAACGGAAGCTGGGTGTACCACCGCGTCGCGCCGACCAACCGCATGATGTTGACCTCGGTACGACGCGTGAACGCGGCGATCTGGACCATGTTGGCGATCAGCAGGATGGCCGCGATCGCCTGGACGATCGCGATCGCGAACGCTGCGTTGCGCACTCCACCGAGCACGCTGAACAGTCGGTCCACCAACTCGCGCTGATTGAGCACACTCTCGACGCCGGGCCTCGAACCGAAGGTGTCGTTGATGACGCCGAACCGCTCCGGGTCACTGAGCTTGACCTTGAACGACGCCGGGAAGCTGTCCGGGCTCACCAGCGCTGCCAGCTCGGGCTGGTCCTTGAACACGCGCTCGGTGGCATCCTTCACGGCGTCTTCGCGGTTGAGGTACTGAACCGCGACGACGGACGGAGTCTGCTCGAGTTCCTTGCGCAACGAACTGCAGATCTCCTGCTCGCAACCGGGATCAGCCGAAGAGATGTCGTCGGTCAGGAAGATCTGCACCTCGACGCGTTCGAGGAAGATCTGCTGGGTCTTGCCTGCCATCTGCACGACCAGCAGACCACCGCCGAAGAGACCGAGGGAGATTGCCGTCGTCAAGATCATGGCGATGGTCATCGTGATGTTGCGGCGTAGGCCGGTCAGGACTTCGCTGAAAATAAAGCTGGCGCGCATCGGGGAATCCGATTCCTTTTCGAGAGGCCGGTTGTTTCACGACAACCGGTGGGCGTACGGGACGTGTGGTCGTAGTCGGCGCTACCTGCCGACGCCGTACACACCCCGCGCTTCGTCTCTGGTCACCTTGCCGAGATCGAGTTCGATGACGCGTCGACGCATGGAGTCGACGATGTGGTGATCGTGGGTCGCCATCACGACGGTGGTGCCTGTGCGGTTGATCCGCTCGAGCAGCAGCATGATGTCCTGGCTCGTTTCGGGGTCCAGGTTGCCGGTGGGCTCGTCGGCGAGCAGCACGAGCGGGCGGTTCACGAATGCGCGGGCGATGGCGACGCGCTGCTGCTCACCGCCGGAGAGTTCGGTGGGCAGTCGATCGGCTTTGCCGGCCAGACCGACCATGTCGAGGACCTCGGGCACAGTGCGCGCGATGACGTTGCGGGGCTTGCCGATGACTTCCAACGCAAAGGCGACGTTCTCGGACACCGTCTTCTGCTGAAGCAAGCGGAAGTCCTGGAAAACACAGCCCATGCTCTGGCGAAGCTTCGGCACGCGGCGGGCCGCCAACTTGTTGACGTGGAAATCCGCGACCTCGATGTCACCGGACGTGGGCGACTCCATCTTGAGCAGCAACCGCATGAACGTCGACTTGCCAGAGCCGGAGGGGCCGATGAGGAAGACGAACTCCCCCTTCTCCACCTCCACGCTGACTTTGTCGAGCGCCGGCCTGGTGGAGGCCTTGTAGGACTTCGACACATTCTTCATGCTGATCACAACTAGCCAGTCTAGCCGTTATCTAACGGTGACCTTGGCGCCACGCGCGAGCACCCTCGTCCTTATCCGGTACCGGTGGTCGCAGGTGACTGTGGCACCGACGTCGGTGCCTGCATTGCCGCACCAGGTTGCGGGACGGTCGTCGTCGCAGGAGTCGTCGGCACCGTGGTCGCGGACTGTTCGGCGTTTCCCGGAGCAGGCGCAGGACCAGAAGTCGGCGTCGGAGAACCGGAGCTGCCCGTACTCGATTCCGAGGACGGAGCCTCGGAGGTGGTCGTCTGCTCGGTCGAGGACGGCACGGGGGTCGTCGTCGACGGTTTGACCGATGGAGCGATGTACGGCTCGGTGACGGACGTGTCGACGCTGGGCGGCGGAGTTGCTGCCGTTTCCTCCGGATTGAGGTACGTGTGCAGCAGATACGTGAGGATCCAGGCGACCACGAGAATGAACGTCGAGGTGCGCATCCGGCCACCGAAGATCCGTGACGGAAGCCAGTCCAGGTGAATCAGGCGGTCGAGTCCGCGGCGCGGTTCCTGATCGGTCATTCGCTCGCCTCCTCGGTCCGTGCGGTGTGCAGATCTGGTGACACCGTGATCCCCTGACGTCGCAGTGCTGCGGCGACGCGGACACGAAGTGCTCGCCCGACCTGGAATTGTTTGCCAGGCAGCGTGCGCGCAACCATCCGCACATTGACCTGATCGACCTCGAGGCTTTCGACGCCCATGACAGTGGGCTCGTCGAGCAGCAGTTTCTTGAGTCCACGGTCAGCCATCGCGTCGACTCCGACCTGACGAAGTACCTCGTTGACCCGGGTGAGGTCGGCAGTCGCCGGAACCGGAACGTCGATGACGGCGCGTGCCCAGTCCTTGGACAGGTTGGTCGCTTTCACGATCTGGCCGTTGGGAACGGTGATGACCTCGCCGTCGGAGTTTCTCATCCGCGTCACGCGCAGGGTCACGTCCTCGATGACACCTTCGGCGTCGTCGGAGGAGCCGGTGATTGCAAGCCGGACGGTGTCACCGAAGCCGTACTGGCGTTCGGTGATGATGAAGAAACCGGCAAGAATGTCCTGCACGACGCGCTGTGCACCGAAACCGAGCGCCGCACCGAGAACAGTTGCCGGCGCCACGAGACTGCCGATCGGCAAATTCAGTTGATCGAGAACCTTCAGCGTCGCGATCACGTAGATGAACGTGATGACCACCCAGGTGATGACCTGCGCGACCGAGTGGCGATGCTTGGTCGCCTCGGAGCGAACCAGCGCATCGCCCAACTGATAGTTGGAGTCGATCTGGTCGGTGACCTTGTTGCCGCCCCAACTGACCAACCGGGCGAGAATCATCGCGCCGAGCACGGTCATGAGGACGGACAAACCGGTGGTTTGAAGCCAATCGAGCAGGTTCTGCCCAGGTCGAAGTAAAGTCATCGTGCCTTTCGGTATCCGAACGCTATGCGGACTGGTTCTCGCTCATGCGCCAGCGGATGCCGGCCTCGAGGAACCCGTCGATGTCGCCGTCGAGCACTGCCGACGGGTTGTTGACCTCGTACTCGGTACGCAGGTCCTTGACCATCTGGTACGGATGCAGAACGTAGGAACGCATCTGGTTGCCCCACGAGCTGCCGCTGTCGCCCTTGAGCGCATCCATCTCGGCGCGCTCTTCCTGACGCTTGACCGCGAGCAGCTTTGCCTGCAGGACGCGCATCGCCGACACCTTGTTCTGGAGCTGCGACTTCTCGTTCTGACAGGTGACGACGATTCCCGTCGGGATGTGTGTGAGTCGAACGGCGGAGTCAGTGGTGTTCACGGACTGACCACCCGGACCGGACGAGCGGTAGACGTCGACGCGGATGTCGTTCTCGTTGATCTCGATGTGGTCGGTCGTCTCGACGACCGGCAGTACCTCGACCTCGGCGAACGACGTCTGGCGACGCCCCTGGTTGTCGAACGGGCTGATTCGGACGAGCCGGTGGGTGCCCATCTCGACGGACAGCGTTCCGTAGGTGTACGGGCCCTTGATCGCGAACGTCGCGCTCTTGAGTCCGGCTTCTTCGGCGTACGACGTGTCGTAGACCTCGACGCCGTAGTCGTGCTTCTCCGCCCAGCGGATGTACATACGCATGAGCATCTCGGCCCAGTCGGCGGCGTCGATACCGCCGGCGCCGGAGCGGATGTTGATGAGTGCGTCGCGCTCGTCGTACTCACCCGACAGCATGGTCTTGACTTCCATCGCCGCGATGTCGTCACGCAGGCTCGCCCGCTCGGCGTCGGCATCGGCCACCGCATCGGGGCCTTCGTCTTCTGCCAGTTCGTAGAGGATCGGCATCTCGTCGAGCCGCTCGCGCAGGGCAACGATGCGGCGAAGCTCCGCCTGGGCGTGGGAGAGCTGGCTGGTGACCTGCTGGGCGTGTTCCTGGTCGTTCCACAGACCGGGGTCGGCCGCCTGGTGCTCGAGCTCGTCGATGCGTCGGCGCAGCTCCTCGACGTCCACAACCGATTCGCAGGTGCGAAGGGTGGTGTCGAGGGCGTTCAGGTCTGCAATTACGTCGGGATGCACGGTTCTCAAGGCTACCGGGTGCCGACCTGGGCTCTGCTGTGCGTCACCCTGTCCGCTCCCCCGTGCGTCACCTATTGGGATCACCGCGACTGGAAGCCTTGCCAACCAGGGTCCGAGGGAACCTACTGGAGTGATGACTGTCACCGACGAATACCTGCAGAACAACGCCGCCTACGCCGAGCAGTTCACCGGTCCGCTCCCCCTCCCACCCAGCAAGCACGTTGCCGTTCTCGCCTGCATGGACGCCCGCATCGACGTCTATCGGGTGCTGGGGATCCAGGAAGGTGAATCGCACGTCATCCGCAATGCGGGTGGAGTCGTCACCGACGACGAGATCCGATCCCTCGCCATCAGCCAGCGTCTGCTGGGAACTACCGAGATCATCCTCATCCACCACACCGACTGCGGAATGCTGACGTTCACCGACGACGACTTCAAGCGATCCATCCAGGACGAGATCGGCATCAAACCAAACTGGGCTGCCGAATCGTTCCCCGACATCGACGAGGACGTCCGTCAGTCGTTGAAGCGCATCGAGAACAGTCCGTTCGTCACCGCGACGACCTCCCTACGCGGATTCGTCTTCGACGTCGCCACCGGAAAGCTGAACGAAGTCCTCCCGGTTTGAGCCGGTAGGTTGTGTACCCGTGACCGATCGCGCATCCGACCTCGCACTAGCCCTCCGTATCGCCGACGAGGCTGACGCGATCACTCGCGCCCGCTTCGGTGCGCTCGATCTTCGAGTCGACGACAAGCCGGACCTCACCCCTGTCTCGGACGCCGACCTCGCTGTCGAGCGTGCAGTGCGCGCGACACTCGGTGAGCACCGACCGGAGGATTCCGTACTGGGCGAAGAATTCGGCGGCGACGCAGTCTTCGAGGGCAGGCAGTGGGTGGTCGACCCCATCGACGGGACCAAGAACTTCGTCCGCAACGTACCGGTGTGGGCCACGCTGATCAGCTTGCTCGAGGACGGCGTCCCCGTTATCGGCGTCGTGAGCGCACCCGCCCTGAATCGGCGATGGTGGGCTGCAACAGGTTTGGGCGCACATACGTCCTTCGGGGACAGTGATGCGCGGGCGATCCAGGTATCCGCCGTCGATCGCAGCGAGTCAGCGAGCCTGAGCTTCTCGAGCCTCTCGGGGTGGAAGGACCGCGGAATTCGCGATCAGTTCGTCGAACTCACCGACCACGTATGGCGCGTGCGCGGTTACGGGGACTTCTTCTCTTACTGCCTCGTGGCCGAAGGCGCCGTCGACATTGCTGCCGAACCCGAGGTTTCCCTGTGGGATCTGGCAGCGCTGGACGTATTGGTCCGTGAGGCCGGCGGCGCGTTCACCGATCTGGACGGCGGCGCAGGTCCGCACGGCGGCAGCGCGGTCGCCACCAACGGACTGCTGCACGAAGACGTTCTGGCCCGCCTGCGGTAACCACCCGGATACCAGAACATCCCACCCGCCGCAAGGGTCCGAGGGAGGAGTTCCGACAGGCCCGTCGGCAGGATTCGGCACGACATCTCGGCCCGTTGACTGGAAGTAGTTGATCACGCACTACTTCCAGGAGAACGATGAACCGGATTTCCAGGCGCACGATTCTGTTCGGTCTGGCCGCAGCGCCCCTCGGGCTCGCGGTGGGCTGCGGCGCCGACCCGGCAGCGAAGAGCGCCACGTTGGCGGTGGCCGGAACTTCGCGTCCGCTACCGATTCCGCCGCTTGCCGAATCCACCGTCGACGACGCTGGTGTTCGCCACTTCACACTCCGTGCCGGTGCCGGAACCACCGAGATCGTCGCGGGAAAACTCACCGACACTTGGGGTTTCAACGGATCCATTCTGGGGCCCACCGTCCGCGCCGAGCGCGGAGAATCTGTCGCATTCACGATCGACAACACACTGGCAGAGCCCACGACCGTCCATTGGCACGGCATGCATCTGCCCGCCAGATACGACGGTGGCCCGCACCAGACCATCGAAGCCGGCGGACGCTGTGAACCGGCGTGGACGATCGGCCAGCCGGCGTCGACGCTCTGGTATCACCCACACCCGCACGGATCCACCGAACGGCACGTGCAGCGCGGTCTCGCCGGACTGTTCCTGATCGACGATGCCGACACGCGGGCGCTGGACATCCCCAAAACCTATGGTGTCGACGATGTTCCGCTGATAATCCAGGATCGTCGATTCCTCGCCGACGGCAGCTTCGACGAATCAGATCCGACCGACATCGGCCTGCTCGGCGACACGATCGTCACCAACGGCATCTCCGACGCCTACCTCGACGTCACCACCGGAGTCGTCCGGTTGCGCATCCTGAACGGCTCTTCCGGCCGTCTCTACAACCTGGGGTTCCCCGACGACCGCACGTTCGATCTGATTGCCACCGACGGCGGACTGCTCGAATCACCGATTGCGATCAAGCGGATTCAGCTCAGCCCCGGCGAACGAGCCGAGATCGTGGTTCGCGTCGACCCCGGTGCGACGACCACACTGGTGTCGTTCCCGATCGAGGACGGCGGTGGCGTGAGTTCCTCCGACGCCGAGAACCTCGGCATGAACGACCGCTTCGACATCATCGAGCTGCGGGGGGTTGCCAGCCGTGCGTCACGGTCGACTCTCCCGGCGCAGTTGGCCGTACTGCCGCGTCTCGATCCGTCGAAGGCAAGCGTTTCCCGAACCTTCGATCTGCAGTGGTACATGATCAACGGGCAACGAATGGACATGAACCGCATCGACTTCGAGGCCGAGGTCGGCGCGACCGAGGTGTGGACGATCACCAACAAGGACAACTGGCCACACAATTTCCATGTCCACGACGTACAGTTCCAGATCCTCGACGTCGACGGTCGCACTCCCCCGCCACACTTGCGCGGACTCAAGGACACCGTCTACACACCGCCGGGCGGCAGGGTTCGCGTCGCACTGCAGTGGTCCGAGTACACCGATCCCACGTTCCCGTACATGTTCCACTGCCACCTGCTGATGCACGAGAACCAAGGGATGATGGGCCAATTCCTCGTCCTCGAGCCGGGACAGAAGGCGGCTCCGATGCAGATGGACATGCCGATGGACATGCCGATGCCTGGTTCGCACTCCGGTCACTGAGAGTTCTGCAAGTGGTACACAGCGAGGCGAACCCGATTGTCGCAACCGGTCTTCGACATCAGGTTCGCCACGTGTGTCTTCACCGTGGTCACACCCAGATGCAGCGTGTCCGCGATCTCCTGATTGCTCTTCCCTTCTGCCACCAGTGCGAGGACCTGCGATTCGCGATCGGTCAGCGGAACCCTCTCTGTCACCGCAGTGTCTGCGACACCACCGATCACCGCTCGATCCACAACGCGGCGGAGAAGTTCCGGAGTGAACACCATCTCGCCCTCGGCGATCCGCCGAATGGCGCCGAGCAGCTCGGCGGGTTCGGTGTCCTTGACGAAGAACCCCGAAGCCCCCGCGGCGAGGGCGGGATACAGATGATCGTCGTCGTCGAAGGTGGTCAGCACGAGAATGCGTGCTCTTCGACCGGCCTTGACGATCTGCTGCGTGGCACCGATCCCGTCCAGCCCGGGCATTCTCAAGTCCATCAGAATCACGTCGGGATCCAATTCGGCAGCGAGTGCCACCGCCTCGACGCCGTTCGACGCCTCACCGGCCACGGCCATGTCCTCGGCTGCCGCGCACAGCATCCGCAAACCGGCGCGCACCAGTCGCTGGTCGTCGACGATCAGCACGCTGATCACGAGACACCGCCCGAGACAACCAGTGGAATACTCACGTGCACTTCCCATTTCCCGTCACTGTTCGTGCCGGCGGTCATCTCGCCGCCGACCAACTCCGCGCGCTCCTGCATTCCCACCAGGCCATGACCTGCATTCCGGGGCGATCCCTCGACGTCGTTGACAACCCTGACATGGACCCGGTTGTCATCGCGACCGACCGAGACCGATACCAGCCCCTTCTTGTCGCCATGCTTCATGACGTTGGTCAGTGATTCCTGAATCACCCGCAACAGCGTCAGCCTGCCGATCGCATCGAGATCGGCTGCGCCTGACTCGGCATTCCCCTGCGTGTCGAAGACCGACTGCACCTCGAAACCCGCCGCACGCACACGATCTATCGCCGCCCCGATTTCCGCGTCGACGGCATCCGGCTCGACCAGAGCGACCTCACCGAGCGAAGGATCACGAAGTGCGACCAGAAGCCGACGGATATCGGCCAACGCATCCGACGCCGTCGCACGCACATCCGCGAGGACCTCACGCACGGCCTCATCCTGGGGCGCCAAGACATGTTGAGCCACGCCGATTCTCAGGACGATCGATGCCATGTGGTGTGCAACCAGGTCGTGCAGTTCGCGGGCGAGCGCACTGCGCTCCGCAGCGCGGGTCTGCGCAAGATTGTTCGCGGCCAATTCACGCTGCGAGCGCAGATACAGTCCGAGCAGCAGTGGCAACCCCACGTACGCAAGCACTTTCACAGCCGTGGTGACCGAGAAGATGGCTTCGTGAGATTCGAACCAGATCCCCGCGAGCACCGAACCGCACCATCCTGCTGCCGATACGGCAACCATTTCTCTGCGCTCGGCCCGCATCGTGACGTCGACGACGGCGACAGCCCCGAGATACGGAACAAGTTCGGACAGCCCCCAGGCGTCGGCGACGAACATCGGAACGGCGAGCGCCGAGATGGCCAGGGAAGCGAAGACCGGCCATCGACGGCCGGCGACGAAGGCGAGCGCCGACAGCATCGACAGCATCCAGTAGGTGACGGGAACTCGATACTCCCCCGGATACGTGCTGGCGATCAACAGGCACGGGACCACCACCAACGGCGCGTAGCGCATATATCGCTGTATCCGATCTGGCACCTCTGTCCGGCTCACCCCTCGAGCCTATGACGCGCATCATTTCGCGGTTTCTCGACAACAGACCTTACTGATGAGTAAGATAAAAATCGTCCAACGCCCCAACACCGAGAAACAGCTGGTGATCATGACCAAGCAAGACAGTGTTGCCCCCGACAAGAGCGCTCAGCGCAGCGAATCGGGCGCGCAGCGCGGCGGCGCCAAGGGTGCGCCCCGCGACACGTCCGCCGTCGGCCTGAACCCGATCAAACGCGACGCCATGGGCGCAGCCATGCGTGTGCTTACCAAGATCACCGGTTCGGAACTGGCCGAGAAGTTCAATCTGCGTCAGACCATCGATCGCGTGACCTACGAGGGCACCAAGACGGGCTTCAAAACCCTGGGTGCCGCCACTCGAGGGTTCCAGAAGGTCTCGGGCAACGGTGCACCCAAGCGCCTGCCCGACAACCCGAGCAAGAACGCCGACTACTTCGATCTCACCCCGGACGACGACCAGAAGATGATCGTCGAGACGGTGCGTGAGTTCGCGGCCGAAATCCTGCGTCCCGCGGCCTACGACGCCGACGGCGCGGCTCAGGCCCCCGCCGATCTCTCCAAGCGCGCGGCCGAGCTCGGTATCACGCTGATCAACGTTCCCGAAGAACTCGACGGAGCAGCCGCCGATCGCGGCGCAGTCACCAATTCTCTTGTCGCCGAGGCACTTGCGCACGGAGACATGGGACTTGCACTTCCGATCCTCGCACCGAGCGGTGTTGCAGTTGCACTGACGCAGTGGGGCACCGACGCGCAGCAGAAGACCTACCTTCCGGCCTTCACCGGCGAGCAGGTCCCCGGCGCAGCAGTGGTGGTCAACGAACCACGCGCACTGTTCGATCCGTTTGCCCTGCAGACCAAGGCAGTGCGCTCCCCCAGCGGCTACAAGCTCAACGGCGTCAAGAGCTTGGTGCCCGCCGCGGCTACGTCCGAACTCTTCGTCATCGCCGCGGAACTCGACGGCAAGCCGTCCTTCTTCATCGTCGAATCCGACACCAAGGGACTCGTCGTCGAAGCAGATCCCAGCATGGGTCTGCGCGCCGCCGGCCTGGGTCGCCTGATCCTCACCGACGTCGCTGTGTCGGAGTCCGCGCTGCTCGGCGACGGTGACGCCGAGCTGCGCAAGGCCGAATACGCCGACGCGATTCGCCTGGCTCGCCTCGGTTGGGCGTCCATGGCCGTCGGCACCAGCCAGGCAGTTCTCGACTACGTGATTCCGTACGTCAACGAGCGCGAAGCGTTCGGCGAGCCGATCAGCCACCGCCAGGCGGTTGCCTTCATGGTCGCCAACATCGGCATCGAACTCGACGGACTGCGTCTGGTCACGCTTCGCGGCGCTTCACGCGCCGAGCAGGGCTTGTCCTTCGCTCGCGAATCCGCTCTGGCCCGGAAGCTGGCTTCCGAGAAGGGCATGCAGATCGGCCTCGACGGTGTGCAACTCCTCGGTGGACACGGGTTCACCAAGGAACACCCGGTCGAGCG
Organism: Rhodococcus sp. P4_E4; assembly: GCF_056401575.1. Lineage (NCBI taxonomy): Bacteria > Bacillati > Actinomycetota > Actinomycetes > Mycobacteriales > Nocardiaceae > Rhodococcus > Rhodococcus sp. P4_E4. The sequence continues at coordinate 118,101 of NZ_JBFUJB010000023.1, forward strand.
CTGGTACCGCGACCTCCGTGCCATCGGCGTTGCCGAGGGCATCGTCCTCATCTGACGCCGCTGAACTTCCAGGAGAACCACGATGATCAACCTCGAACTTCCCAAGAAGCTCAAAGCATCAGCGAACCAGGCACATCAGGTCGCGGCGCAGATCTTCCGACCCATTTCACGTAAGTACGATCTCGCTGAGCACGAGTATCCCGTCGAGCTCGACACCATGGCCGCCATGGTCGAAGGCCTCTCCGATTCCGGTGGAGACATCGGCGGTGCCAGCGGCGGACGGTCCGACGCGAGCGCCAAGGGTGGCAACGCCAACGGCGGCAACATGTCTGCGCTCCTCAACTCGCTCGAAACATCTTGGGGCGACGTCGGACTCATGCTCTCGATCCCCTACCAGGGGCTCGGCAACGCCGCGATTGCCGCAGTGTCCACCGACGAACAGCTCGAACGTTTCGGCAAGGTGTGGGCCTCGATGGCCATCACCGAACCGAGCTTCGGTTCCGACTCCGCCGCAGTGACCACCACCGCCGTTCTCGACGGCGACGAGTGGGTTCTCAACGGCGAGAAGATCTTCGTCACCGCCGGTGAGCGTTCGACGCACATCGTCGTGTGGGCGTCGGTCGACAAGTCGAAGGGCCGAGCGGCCATCAAGTCGTTCGTCGTTCCGCGTGACGCACCGGGCCTGAGCGTTGCTCGCCTCGAGCACAAGCTGGGCATCAAGGCCTCCGACACCGCAGTACTCCTGCTCCAGGATTGCCGCATTCCCGCGGACAACATCCTCGGCAGCCCGGAGGTCAACGTCGAGCAGGGCTTTGCCGGCGTCATGCAGACGTTCGACAACACCCGGCCCCTCGTTGCAGCCATGGCCGTCGGCGTCGGACGCGCGGCTCTCGAAGAACTGCGCGGCATCCTGACCGAAGCCGGTGTCGAGATCTCCTACGACACACCGGTCTACAACCAGCATGCAGCTGCAGCCGAGTTCATCCGTTTGGAAGCCGACTGGGAGGCCGCGTACCTGCTGTCTCTGCGCGCGGCGTGGATGGCGGACAACAAGAAGCCGAACTCGCTCGAAGCGTCCATGTCCAAGGCGAAGGCCGGCCGCACCGGCACCGACGTGACGCTCAAGGCAGTCGAGTTGGCCGGAACTTACGGCTACTCGCAGCGCCCGTTGCTCGAGAAGTGGGGCCGCGACTCGAAGATTCTCGACATCTTCGAGGGCACCCAGCAGATCCAGCAGCTGATCGTCGCACGCCGCCTGCTCGGAAAGTCGTCCGCCGAACTGAAGTGACGGTCGACCTGAAGTGACGGTCGCACTGAAGTGACGGTCGCACAGACCCGATCCCGAAACACTCCGCCCCGCCACCTTTCGAGGTGGCGGGGCGGAGTGCTCGGTTGCCATCGTGAAACTTCACCACCGAAACCTGATTGCCCATTAGTGTGTAATCAGTCCTACAACGACGCTCGGAAGAGGTTCACGTATGCCCGGATTGGTCACCAAGGTCACTGACACCATCGGCGCGGCGGGGGTCATGTTCCGAGCCGGACTCGTCCCGTTCCCTCGCCTCGATCGCGGGCTCAAATCCATTGCAGCCGTGGACAAGTACGGACCCTTTGCCGGGCCGGTCCATGCACACGCCGAGAACGGCTACGACGCGGTGGCGATCATCGACGAGCGCGGACCCATCACCTATGCCGAGCTAGAGCGTCAGAGCAACGCGTTGGTCCGGGCGTGGCAGGCCGACGGCATCACGTCCGACTCCGTCATGGGTGCGATGTGCCGTAACCATCGAGGCTTGGTCCTGACCATGCTGGCGGCAGCGAAGAACGGAACGAAGCTCGTTCTCATGAACACGGGCTTCGCTCGGCCCCAACTCGTGGACGTCGCAGCGCGTGAGAAGGTGGTCGCCTTCGTCTACGACGACGAGTTCGCTGACATCGCCGATGCCTTGCCGGACGACGTCGTCGTCTATCGTTCCTGGCCAGAGGGCACGGCCGCGGACGGTTCCACGGCAGCTACTCTCGACGAGGCCATCGCCGGACGCACCACGTCGTCGGTGCCGGCACCCGAGAAGAACGGTGGCTTCGTCCTCCTCACCAGCGGCACAACGGGAACTCCCAAGGGTGCGCCGCGTGGCCACACCTCCCCTCTCGCGTCGGCGCAGTTCCTCGACCGCGTGCCGTTGCGCCGCGGACAGACCATGATGATGGCGGCCCCTGCCTTCCACGGAACCGGCGTTTCGCAGTTCGCTCTCGCGTTGGCGCTCGGCCAGACCGTCGTCATGCATCGAAAGTTCGACCCGGAGAACACGATCAAACTTGTCGCACAATACAAGTGCGACAGTCTGGTCGTGGTCCCGACGATGCTCACTCGCATCATCGACCTCGGTCCCGACGTGCTGTCCAAGTACGACACGTCGAACCTGAAGATCATCTTCTCGGCAGGTTCGTCACTCTCACCCGATCTGTGCAAGCGAGTCACGGCCTCGTTCGGCTACGTCCTCTACAACCTGTACGGATCCACCGAGGTCGCGGTGGCAACAGTCGCGACTCCCGAGGATCTGACCATTGCGCCGGGAACCGCGGGCCGCGCGCCGGTGACCTGTCACGTCGAACTGTTCGACGAGAACAACAAGAAGATCACCACCCCACACACGATCGGCAGAATCTTCGTCGCCAGCGGGCTGAGCTTCGAGGGATACACCGACGGGCGTGACAAGGAACGTATCGACGGACTTCTCTCGACCGGCGACGTCGGACACTTCGACGCCAACGGCCTCCTCTTCGTCGACGGCCGCGACGACGACATGATCGTCTCCGGTGGCGAGAACGTCTACCCGCTCGAAGTCGAGAACCTGCTCGCCGATCGAGAGGACGTCTTGGAAGCGGCAGTCATCGGAGTCGAGGACGCCGACTTCGGGCACCGCCTGCGAGCGTTTGTCGTCGTGGCCCACGGCGCCGACCAGAACTCCGACGAGCTGAAGGATCACGTCCGGTCGAATCTCGCGCGCTACAAGGTTCCCCGCGAGATCGTCTTCATCGACGAACTTCCCCGCAACGCCACCGGAAAGCTGTTGCGCCGCGTCCTGATCGAGATGGAGATCAGCGAAGACTGAGCACAGTCACAAAGCGCTGAGCGTCCGGATCAATTCCGCCTCGTCGACGCGAGTGGAGTGCCCCTCGCGGAGCACGACCTCGCCCGCAACCAACACCGTGTCCACGATCTGACGACTGCCCGTCGTGAGAATGGACGCGCCCGGATCTCGCACCGGGAGGCAACCGAAGTCGCGTTCGAACCGAATCATGGTGAGGTCGGCGGGATCGCCCACGGAGATCCCGCCAGACCTGGCCGGCAGACCGAGTGCTGCGTTCGCACCGCCGGATGCGATGTCGATCATGGCTTCGAAGCCGAGCAGGTCGGCGCGGCCACGCGCGGCTCGCTGCACGTAGGCGCCGGTGCGCAGCGTCTCGAGCATGTCCTGAGTATCGTTGCTGGCTGCGCCGTCCACACCCAACCCCACCGCGATCCCCGCGTCGAGGAAACTCGGGACGGGCGCGATTCCGCTACCGAGGCGCATGTTGCTGACGGGGTTGTACGACACTCCGACGCCGCGCTCCGCCAGCACCTTCTGACCACGGTCGTCGAGTTCGACGCAGTGGACCGCCAGCACCCGGTCCCACAAGAACCCATGGGAATCGAGGTAGTCGACCGCGTTCATGCCCGCGTGTTCGGTACACATCGTGTTGTCGGTCTGCGTCTCGAGCAGGTGAATCGAGACCGTCAGGTCGCGAGCCTGCGCGAACTCACGCACTTCCGACATCCCGTCCGGGGTCAGCGAACGCGGGTTCGGTACCGCGACTGCCACGTCAATGCGGGAACCGGCGACGTCGCGCATCATCTGATCCGTATGTGCGAGAACATCTCCGAGTGGTTGCATGAGCCGCGGATCGAAGCCCCACTTCCTCGTCTTGTCCGCCCGGTCTGCGGTTCCGCGTCCCAGCACCGCACGAATCCCGGTGTCGTGCAACGCCCGGATCACAGCGTCGTGAACCTCGCTGGACGGGTGCGGCCACATGTGTTCGACCAGGGTCGTCGTACCGCTGCGCAATGCCTCCAGCGAGGCTGCGACAGTGGCCGTGTATGCGCGCTCCGGCGTGATCTGAACCGACTCTTCTGCGACCGCGAGTAGCCATTCGAGAAGCGGTGTCCCTTCGGCGATCCCACGCATCAGTGACTGCTGAACGTGAGTATGGGTGTTGACGAACCCAGGGATCAGATACGCCCCCGATCCGTCCACACTTCCAGGTGTGGCGGTGCCGGTCGACTTCTCGATCGATTCGACCACCCCATTCGAGACGACGACGTCGCGGCCGGTCAGCCATTGCCCGCCGCTGTACAACGTCACGTCCCGGATGATCGCGTCGGTCATGTTCTTGGGCGCGGTAGTCATCGCCAGTTCTCCTGAAAGTGTGTGACGGAACGGATACGGATCAACGCGCGAAGTTCGCGCGTACTCGCTGGTCGATGTAGTCCTCGGCAGTGATCGGCGGGTATTTGCCCGCCGGCCCCTCGATGGTCACGTCGCGGTTCGCCTGAGCGAAGAACGCGAGGCTGTAGCGGGCTCCCCGATAGTCGGTGACTCCGGGACTCTTGACCCGGTGGAAGTTCGACGGCAGGACATCATCACTCCATCTCATCAGCATGTCGCCGATGTTGCAGGTGATCGCTTCCTCGGCCGGCACCACCGACGTCCATTCCTGGGTGTCCATCTCCTTGCCCGGGCACAGTTGCAACCCGCCCTGACCGTCACGCTGGAAAAGCAATGTCAGGCAATCGAAATCGGTGTGCGCTCCGGCACGCCACATCCCTTCGACATCTGCGTCGGCGGCAAGGGGGAAGTAGTGGAGCAGTCGCAGTGTGCTCTGGTAGGTGGCCACCGACGGGTCATGTGCCCTGGTGAAGAAGTCTCGTTCGAATCCCAGCTTCTCGGCGAAGCACGACAACAGGTCCATCGCAATGCCCCAGCACTTGGCTTCGAAGTCCAGGATCGTTTCGCGGAATCCACCCAATTCGACTGCAGTGGGCCACAGATCACCCATATGCGGGCGGGTCACCTGGTAGGACTCTTTCTGATCAGGTGTTCCGATGGACGGACGCACCTGCGTCATGCTCTCCCAGCCGGAGTTGAAACCCTTCTTGAGCGGSTACTGCGCTTTGACCTCAGTGGGCAGTGCAAAGAATCGCTCGGCCGCCGCGAAAGCCTCGCGGACCTGGTCCAGATCGATTCCGTGATTGACGATTTGGAAGAATCCGATGTCGGTCGCTGCCGACCACAACTCCACGGCGATCTCGCTGCGCCGGTTCTCGAAATCCGAGAGATCGATTCTTCGGACCTCGCGGTCGGTGGTCTCCGTGCCCAGGCCACCCATGCGGGTCTCGCGGTTGAGTTCTGTCATGTCGTACGTCATTTGCTGTGAGCTCCTTCAGCGGATTCCGATGGACCGATCGGTGAATTTGTCGGTGTAGATCTCTTCAGCAGTCAATGACTGCGGTATCGCCGCACCCCCGGCGTTGAGAATGGGCTTCAGTTCTTCGACGGTGTGAGCGACTCGCGTCATGTCGAACGTGCCGACGGATCCGTCTGCCTCGTTCGCGATCAGGCCTTTCTCTTTCAGGAGCTGGGCACTGAACGCTGCTTCACCCTCGGTGTAGGGAGAGAACGACACGTCCTGCGAGACGACGTCGACAATGGCAGCATTCGCCGTATCCGGCGCAGTGATGTAGTCCGCGGTGGCCTGCTGAATGATCGGAACCAGCTTGCTCAAACACGGCGAGAGTGTCTCGACCTTGTCGGCACGAACGGAAACATTGGACGCGTAGATGTCGAAACCCGAATCTTTCAGCAGGTCATAGGAAACCGGCTTGTCCCACGCCGGCGTCTCCTTCTCGTACGTGTACGGTTCCGAATTCGCGAATCCTTGCTGAGCGATGGTCGGGTCACCGACAAATCGCGAGGGAGCTCCGTCGTAGCTCGTGTCGAGCTGAGACTGCTTCAGTAGTCCTTTCGCCACGAGCCACTGCGGAAAGAGTTGCTCCTTGGAAACGACGACACTCGCGTCGGACTTGCCGATATCGGCAACACTCGTCCAGTCCGAATGAGACTCTTTGTCCCACATGAGGATTGCCGGGCTGTATTTGAGCAATGGCGTGACGGCCACAACGGGCTGACTTGCCGCTGCCGCGATCACCTGATCCCCGTGCACCAAGCCGAGAGTGATGGAATCGTCGACGTACATCTGGGAGCTGACGGATTGGAACCCGATTGCCGGTCCCCCGGCCCGCAAGGTCAGGTCGACTCCGGTGTCCTTCCCTCCGGCGACAAGAGTCCCACTGACGGACTTGTCGTCGGTGTCGACCGAATAGCCGGGACCGAGCATCTCGAAGAGCGCTCCCATATCCGACTGTGGCTGCCATTGGAGTTGAACCACAACGTTTTCCGGACAGAGACCCGCAAGGTTCTGCGCCTCGGCAGCTCGTTCGAGAGATTCGGCTTTCGCCGTCTCAGCCTCACTGGAGCTGCACGCAGTCAATCCGATGGCTGCACACATGGCCAGTGCCGCGCCCGCCGCTCCCACACTTCTGCGATTGGAATGCACCTTGCGATTTGAATACACAGCGTCTCCTTCGTGAAAACAATTGGGATGTGGGCGAACCAAGAAGGGTGATCCGATGAGCACACTCTGCAGCACGTGGATTACATGCAATCGCCTCGTTGTTTCCATCAGGTAACGCGCGCCAGGATTCTCGCTTCACCTGCAATGTCACCTCACATTTACATTCAGCAATCTAAGCGACATACATGCAATTCAAGATAGTTCCTACATCTTGAAGAACTTTTGCATGCATTACCGAACCGGAGGCTCAGATGGAACTCGCGAACACGATGCAGGATGCCGACGCTCGCAAGCTCACCGCGCCGATGCAGATGGTCTTTTCCGATGTCGTCAAGAAGTTCGATACCGGCACTGTCGCGCTGGACGGCATCGATCTGGACGTGGAGCGAGGAGACTTCGTCGCCGTGGTCGGACCCTCAGGCTGTGGCAAGTCGACTTTGTTGCGCATGGCGGCCGGCCTCGAGCGACCGACCAGTGGTGCGGTTGCCCTCGACACCGAATCAGTTGGCTTCATCTTCCAGGAGCCGACTCTCCTCCCCTGGCGAACCGTGCAGGCCAACGTCGAATTATCGGCTGAACTCGGTGGCGGCGACAAAGCAGCGCGAAAGTTGCGCGCCGACGAGGCAATCCGCGCAGTCGGCCTTGCGGACTTTGCGAAACAACTGCCCAATGCGTTGTCAGGCGGAATGAAGATGCGTGTCTCGTTGGCGCGTGCGCTCACCCTCGCACCCGCTGTGATGCTGCTCGACGAACCTTTTGGTGCGCTCGACGAGATGACACGACTGGAGATGCAGGTAGAGCTCCAAAGGCTCTACACCGACAAAGGGTTCACCTCGATGTTCATCACGCACTCGGTATCCGAGGCCGTGTACCTCGCAAACAAGGTGGTCGTCATGACCGCCAGGCCTGGACGAATACATTCGGTCGTGGACATCGATTTCCCGTACCCGCGTAGCCCGGAACTGCGCTACGACGCCCGATACACCGAACACGTCGCCGAGATCTCGGCCAGCCTCCATGGGAGCTCACGATGACCGAAGTCCTTGCAGTACAACAGGGCACCACCGTACGCAATACCGCCGTTCGTACTGATTCTGCGACCACGGCGCAAGCACAGGCACAGTCCGGACGGCCCTCTCGAATGAGAGCGCTCGGCACCTTCCTGCTCTATCCGCTGCTCTCGCTTGCCGGCGCGGTCGCAGCGTGGTCGATCGTCAGCTACCTCGTTCTCTCCCCGGAACGTCGATTTCTCCTTCCGCCGCCGAGTCAAGTACTGACGAAGTCGCTACTCGACTGGAAACACCTCTCTCCCATGCTCGAAGCCCTCGCAGTGACGGCACAGGTTGCGCTGGTCGGCTTCGTCGTCGCGGTGGCAGTCGGCGTCGGAACCGGCGTGCTGATGAGCCAGGCCAAGTGGATCGAGCGGATCGTCTATCCATATGCCGTTGTGCTGCAGGTCATTCCCATCCTCGCCATCGTCCCCCTCATCGGGCTCTGGTTCGGCTACGGCATGACCGCGCGCACCCTGGTTTGCGTTCTCATCGCAGCCTTCCCGATCATCACCAACACACACTTCGGGTTGCAATCGGTCGATCGCGGACTGCACGAACTCTTCACCCTCGGCCGCGCCTCGCGTTGGGATCGACTGGTGAAACTCGAACTGCGAGCGGCAATGCCGGCCATTCTCACCGGCATCCGCACCGCCTCCGGCCTTGTTGTCGTCGGTGCCATCATCGGCGACATGTTCTTCGCCAAAGGACAACCCGGGATCGGGACCCTGCTCGACGTCTACCGAAGCCGCCTTCAGTCCGAGGATCTGATCGCCGCGATCGTGATCGCGTCGGTGTTCGGCGTCCTCGTCTTCTCTGCCTTTGGATTCCTCTCACGTGTGCTCGTCGGTAAGTGGCACACGTCCGGCCGCAAGGACTTTAAATGACCCACGAAATTCCCGCCTTCGAAATCCCTACGATCGATATCAGCCCGTACCTCACCGGCGAGGCATCGGCTGCAAACGCCACCAACAGCACTGCCTGTGCGGAAGTGGCAGCTCAACTCGATCGCGCGTGCCGGGAGGTCGGATTCATACAGATTGTCGGACACAGCATTCCACGATCGGCGACCGACGGACTGGCCGACGCTCTCGACGAGTTCTTTGCTCTCCCACTGACGGTGAAGAACAACTATCGCCGTCCCTCGTCCGAGAACCGTGGCTACTCGCCACCGAAGTCGGAATCACTCAGCATGAGCCTGGGCGTCGCCGCTGCGAACCAGATGAACGATTTCTACGAAGCAATAGTTGTGGGCACAGAGGTGAGCGACTATCCGGGCGTCGACCTACCCGAGTCCAGCTACGCTGCCAACACTTGGCCTGAGGCCGCGCCCGGATTCCGACCGGCAATCGAAGAGTATTTCCGTCATGCCCAGGGCTTGGCACGAATCCTGATGTGCGCCTTTACCGACGCCCTCGGATTGCCGCCCGAGTACTTCGATTCGATGCTCGACCATTCGATCGACGCGATGAAGATGAACAACTACGCACTGCCTGAGGGCGAGATCCGCATCTCCGGCGACATGACGGGAATGGGCGCTCACACCGACTTCGGAATCTTGACCATCCTGTGGGCAGATCAAGTTCCGGGCCTTCAAGTTCTGAGTGCCGATGGCGTATGGCACGACGTCCAACCTGCCGACGGCGCACTCTTGATCAACCTCGGCGACGCAATGGCACGCTGGACGAACGACCGATGGCGCTCGACAGTGCACCGCGTCGACCCACCTATCGTCGATGGTCAGATCATCCGACGTCGCTCTGCCGCATTCTTTTTCGACGGAAACTACGACGCCGTCATCGAAGCACTGCCAGGGACTCTCGAACCGGGCGAGGTGGGATACCCGCCGATCACGATCGCCGAGAACATCGCGGCCAAAGTGGCTGGACTGAAAGGCGCGACGGCGCCCGAGGTCGACAGTCGCAGCGCTGACCGGGTGCGCGCCGCCGGATAGCGCTCCCGGGTACCGTCGATATCGTGCAGGATCGAAGTGAGGACAAGATGACCACCACTGAACGAGCTTTGCTCACCGAGTCCGTGCACGAGACGCTTCGAGAACTGATCTTTTCGGGAGAGCTGGCGCCGGGGACACCACTGAGTGTTCCCGCGCTGGCGAGCAAGCTCAATGTCAGTCGAACGCCGGTCCGCGAGGCCGTGCAGCAGTTGATCTACGAGGGCATCGCGGTCCACACCCGAAATGCGGGTGCAAAAGTCGATTCGCTGGACGCAGAGTCTCTGCGCGCGGTCTTCGAGGTGCGTGAGGTACTCGACGGTCTCGCGGCGTTCAACGCGACGGCCAATGCCACGCATGAAACCGTGTCACAGCTGAACAAGATGGTGCAGGTGCAACGCGAACTTCTCGAGAGCCCGCCGGATCAGCGTCGCGATTCGACGCTGGACCTCGAGTTCCACACCTTGATTCGTGAGACTGCATGCAATCACCCGCTCAGTGAAGCCCTACATCGTCTCGACGGACAGTCACATCTCTACCGTTCGGACATGTGGAGCCTCGAGCTCAATCGGCGGATCGCCGTCACCGAGCACGCTCGTATAGTCGCGGCCATCGAATCGGGTGACGCCTTGGGGGCCAGAACTGCCGCGAGCGCACACGTAGCCGGGCTACTCGTCCGAACAACCCGGACCTGAAGCTTTACCGAAATGACGGGAACAACGTGTCAGGCCAGGTGATGTCGCCGTCGTTCTCGTCCACGAACGTACCGACACAGTCGCGCCCCAAAGCGCTGATCGCTCCCGAGATGACCTCTGGATGCTCGAGCTCGGTGAGATGGTCTGCTCCGGTTCCGGCCCCGGGAACGCCATCGACGTACACCCGGCACTGGCCCCCGTCCAACCGACCGTCCGCCCACTCGCCCGAACTCTGCACCACCGAATAGTAGGCAGATCCAGGAGTGTCCTCACCGGCATTGAGCTTGGCGAGAACTGCGGAGAACATGCAGGTGTCGTAACCGTCGGCAGGGCCTTGTACGCAGCCACCGGGGCTACCGTACTGAGGAGCACCGATGGCAACGAATGAATCCACTACTTCGGAGCCACCGAGGAACTTCGCGTAGTACCGGGAGCTCAGTCCACCCGCACTGTGCGCGATCACCCCGACGGAGTCAGCGCCGGCAGCGTAGGAGCGAATCGAATCGGCAATCAGCTCGGCGTCGGCCGCAATCATCTTGCCGAGAACGCCAGAGCGGTGGTCACCAGCGAAGTAGTCACCGCCATCGCCAAAAGAATCTTCGAGAGTCGCACGTCGCCACCCTACGACGGCTGCGCACAAAAAAGGACCGCCGCACTGGAATCCAGTGCGGCGGTCCTTTTCTAGTAGCGGGGACAGGATTTGAACCTGCGACCTCTGGGTTATGAGCCCAGCGAGCTACCGAGCTGCTCCACCCCGCGATGCATTGACAAAGTTACACGAGCAGATGAACGGAACGCAAATCGCCTGCGCTGGAGCGAAATACACGCCTGAAAGTCAAAGAATCGGGTGACTGGGTTCACAAAATGCCCGTGAGCATCAACACATAACAAGCATGTAACGAACGTACCTCGAAACGGCATCGGAAAGGCTCTACCAGCACAAACACCGAAAATCCTGGATGGGAGAAGACCAGGTGGTCCGGAAAATCGCGAATCGACCCTCGTTCAGCGCTCCCGTACGGTCGGTCCCGGCCCGAATCAACCGGGCGAACGCCGACCCGCCGCTGCTCCACTCTGCCCCGCGGGATCGGAACCCCCGAAACCTTCGAGGGGCAGAGACACGGAGAGACAAGCGCCCGGGAAAGTCAGCATCATCGCCGACCCGCAGGCCCGCCGATGTCAGCAAGCGCGGAGAGGATTTACCCCGACATGACGTACACCAGCATCAGCAAGCGTGCATTCGGCACATTGGCAGTAGCCGGCGCACTTGTCGCAGTGCCCCTCACCATGAGCACCGGCACCGCTTCCGCAGCCACCCACAACTGGGACGGCGTCGCACAGTGCGAGAGCGGTGGCGACTGGAACATCAACACCGGAAACGGCTACTACGGCGGCCTGCAGTTCTCGCAGAGCACCTGGACCGCCAACGGTGGCACCGGCTCGCCCGCCAACGCTTCCAAGGAAGAGCAGATCCGCGTCGCCGAGAACACCCTGCAGAGCCAGGGCCCCGGCGCATGGCCCGTCTGCGGCCAGCGTCTGACCGTCGCAAGCGAGCCGGCAGTCGAAGAGGCTCCCGCCGCAGCACCGGCTCCCGTCGCCGAGGCACCCGCAGTTGCTCCCGCCGTCGAAATCCCGGCCGAGCTCAAGCCCGCCGCACAGCAGGCTTACGACACCGCTCGTGACCTCGCCGGCCAGTACGGATTCGCCGCACAGTTCCAGCAGCTCTCCGATGCCAACGCACCGATCGTTGCAGCACTGCGCTGATTCAGCTCATACAGCTTCACCTGAGCACACAAGCTCTGTTGCGCCGACTTCAATGCCGCCATTGCCGAATTGACCTCGGCCAGCGCCTTCGTGACGTCATCCGAAGAAGCCGGCGGGGCCGGTGCCGTCGGCGTTGTCGGCGTTTCCGGTTGCGCTCCGGTATCCGGATCGGGTGCCGGCTGGGTGACAGTCGCTGCCGAACCTGCGCCCGGCCAAATCTGACTGATCGCCTCGGAGACGGTCGGTGCATAGCCGATCCGAATGCCGTTGGTGTCGCTGAAGCTCACCAGTACACGCGCCAACTGAGGGAACGCGTTCTGCGAGTTTCGCTGCGAGTACAAAGGCTCGACATAGAGGATTCCACCCTCGGCAATCGGCAGAGTCAGCAAGTTTCCGTACTGAATCTTGTTCGACTGCTTGAGCAGTGACACTTCCGAAGCAACACGCGAATCCGACGTCATCGCAGACTGAGCCTGCTGTGGACCCTGAGTCTGCGTATCGGTCGGCAACTGCAGCACCGTGAACTTGCCGTAGTTCTCCTTGTCGTTCGCCACCGAGATGTAGGCCGACAGCAACTCACGACTGAACCCGACCATCGGACTGGTCAGACGGAAATCCGCCTTCGCGGTGTCCTTGTCGCCCACCAGCACGTAGTACGGCGGCTGGTTGGCCGACGTGTCGATCGTCGGATCACTCGGAACCGACCAGAACGCGTTGTTGGTGAAGAACTCACTCGGATCGTCGACGTGGTACTTCGCCAGCATCTCTCGCTGAACCTTGAACATGTCTTCCGGGTAGCGGAAGTGCGCCTGCAGGTCGTCCGAGATTTCGCTCTTCGGCTTCACCGTGTTCGGGAAGACCCCCATCCACGCCTTCAGAACCGGATCCTGCTCGTCGACCTGGTACAGCGTGACCGTGCCGTCGTAGGCGTCGACCGTGGCCTTCACGGAGTTGCGGATGTAGGAGAACTCCTGGCGCGGAATGAGGCGCCCGGTCGTCTGGTCGATACTGTCCTCGACCAACCCGTCGAGCGAACTGCGCTGCGCGTACGGGTAGTCCTGGGCGGTGGTGTAACCGTCGATGATCCACTGCATCTTGCCGTCGACCACTGCCGGGTAGGCAGCGCCGTCGGTCGTCAGCCAAGGCGCGACCTCCTCGACCCTTTCCTTCGGATCACGCTTGAAGATGATCTTGGAGTTCGAGCCGATTGCACTCGAGAACAAGATGTTGCGCTCGGTGTACTTCGCCGCGAAGGCAAGACGGTTGAACCAGTTGCCGATCGAGACACCACCCGAACCGGTGTAGGTGTACTTCGAGGTGTCGGTGTCGTACTCACGAGGTCCCTCGCCGTCGACGGAACCGACAATCGAGTAATCGGCGTCCGACTGGCTGATCACCTCGCCGTAGTACGACCGAGGATTGTCTACCTTGAGGTTCTCGTTCTCGGGCGTGGTCGTCAGGTCGCTGACCGAGTAGATCGGGTAACCACCGGTGTTGTTCTGACTGTCGCCCTGCACGGCCGTGACTTCGTTCGCCTGGGCCGCGACGAAGCCGTTGCCATGCGTGTAGACCGTGTGCTTGTTGATCCAGTCCGTCTGGTTCCCGGAAAGGTTGTTCGGCGACAGCTCACGCGCTGCGACAACGAAGTCGCGCAGCTGGCCGTCCTGTTCGTAGCGGTCGACGTTGAGCGTCTGCGGGAACCCGTAGAAGTTCTTGAGCTGACGCTGAGCGGTGAACGTCGGCGACAGAATGGTCGGATCCAACAGTCGGGTGTTCGCGATCGTGGTCCGGTCGGCCGGAACGTCCTGGGGCTGCTTGGTGCCAACTCCCGGATAGTCGACGTAGTCGACGTTTTCTTCCGTGATCCCGTACGCCTGACGGGTCGCTTCGATGTTTCGTTCGATGTACGTGCTCTCCTTCTGCGCCGCATTGGGCTTGACGGAGAACTGCTCGACGATCATCGGGTAGACCGCACCGACGAGCACCGACGAAAGAACCAAGAGAGCGACTGCCATGGCCGGTATCCGAAGATCCCGCGTGAAGATCGAGGCGAAGAACGCCAACGCACAGATGACCGCGATGGACAACAGAATGAGCTTCGCCGGCAGAACCGCATTGATGTCGGTGAAGCCCGGACCGGTGAACGTCGGTTCCTTACGACTACTCGACATCAACGAGTACCGATCGAACCAGTACGCCACCGCCTTGAGGAGCACGAAGGTGCCGGCGATGACAGCCAGTTGAATACGTGCGGCAGTCGTGAATGTCCCAGCGCGCCCGGCCAACTTGATCCCACCGAAAACGTAGTGGGTGACCAGGTTTGCCACGAAGGCAAGCAGAATCGAGACGAACAACCAATTCAGAACGAAGCGGTAGAACGGCAGATCGAACGTGTAGAAGCCGACGTCCAAGTTGAACTGAGGATCGGTGATGCCGAACGGCTGACCGTTGAGGAACAACTGGATGGTGACCCAGTTGGCCTGCGCGATGAGACCGGAGAGAATGCCGATCGCGACCGGAATGATCACGCCGAACAGACGAAGTCGCGACATGACGGTCGTGCGGTAGCGCGCGATCGGATCATTGGGTCCGGAGACCGGAACGAACACCGGACGTGCGCGGTACGCGAGAAGCATCGCGAGCCACACGATGGCTCCGACGACAATTCCGACCACGAGGAAGAGCACGAATCGCGTCAGCAGAACCTTGGTGAAGACACCGCGGTAGCCGACTTCTCCGAACCACAACCAGTCCGTGTACATGCCGATCAGTCGCGGCCCCACGAGCAGCAAGGCCGCCACTACGACAGCCACCACCAACAAGATTCGACTGCGTCTGGACAGAGAGGGTAAACCTGCGGGGGGCCGCATGCCCACGTGCCACGCTCCAAGATTTGGCGACGCCGTGGCGTCGCAACCGATTGCATCGATCACTGCGGCCACGCCCGAGTGGACTTGGCCGTTTCCGACCACTCTACGTAACAACGGTCACGGGTTGACAACACGGAGAGCAGGGAGCCGGACAGAAGGTGGGAGGATGAACGTGTGAGTGAAGAGAATATGAGCAGATCACCGAGTGCCCTCGCCCGGTGCGTTCATGAAGTTGTCGACCACATCGACGCCGAAGGCTGGGATCAACCGCCGAAGCTGTACGCGTTGGTGCCTACCGAAATGCTCGCCGCGGCCGAACCCGGACTGCTCGACCAACTCGCCGAGGGCGCCGAATACACACCGATCGAACAGGAATCGCTTCCCGAGGACATCATCGGCGGTTCACGGGCACTCGACGAGTTCCTGGCAACGACGCATTGGCCCGAGTCGGTGCAGGGTTGCATCCTGGTTCAGGAGATCGTCGTCCTGCCGCCCGAGGCGGAATCGGATCTCGATCACGCCACGGCGCCGGTATTGACCGATCAGCATGCTGCGGACGAGGTCGCGCGACTGACGGCCAACGCGCATCCCGATAGACGCGAGGCTCGACTGTTCGTCGGCGTGCTCCGTGACGGTCCTTCGCTGTCGCTTCTGCAGATGCGTCCCGACGAGGATGCGGATCCGTACGGCGACCTGGAACTGCTCACCTACGACGGTCTTGCACCTCACCTGGTTCACGCGTTGTACGCGACGCTCGACGAGGTCGAAGAAGACTGAAAGAAGAAGACTGACCGAGTCTGTCTTCGGCAAGGCAGGTTTCAGCAGCGGGGTGCGTCGCCGCCCGTGTTGAGGCTTTCGAGTGAGTCCACTGCGCCGGGCAGGTTGTCGACCTTGACGAGTCGAAGCCCGTCCGGCGCATTCTGTTTCGCCTCGTCACAGTTCTGGGCCGGCACGAGGAAGGTCTCAGCACCGGCTTCGGAGGCGGCGATCAACTTGTACCTGATACCGCCGATCGGACCGACCTCGCCGTCGGAGTCGATGGTGCCCGTTCCGGCCACGAACTTTCCGCCGTTGAGCTCCCCTGGAGTCAGCTTGTCCACCAAGGCCAGTGTGAACATCAGTCCGGCAGAAGGACCGCCGATGTCGGCAAGGTTGAACTGCACGGTGAAGGGAACGTCCGGGACCTCGTTGGGCGTGACGCCGAGGTAACCCGATTCGGGCTTGTTGGGCCGCGCCCCGACGGTGACCGGCACAACGGTCTCCACACCCTCGCGAAGGACGGTGACGTCGATCGCGGTGCCGGGCGCGATCGCACCGACCGTGTCCTGAACGCCGGTGATGGTGGTTACCGGAGTGTCGCCGATCTTGACCAGGACATCGCCTTCTTGCAGGGCACCCGCAGCGGGGCCGTCCGGGGTCACCTTCGAGACAGTGAGTGCCACCGGCTTGCCGAGAAAGTGCAGTGCAGCCAACTCGGCACTGTCCTCGGACTGCTGGAAGTCGGCGGTGTTGGCCTGCTGAATCTCTTCCTTCGACTTCTCAGGCGGATAGATCTCCGAGCGAGGGACGAGTCCGTTGCTGCCACTCGCCCACAGTCCGAACGCTTCGAAGACGTTGAGGCCGTCGCGAACCGACACCGTTGTCATGTTGAGGTTGCCGTCGGTGGGATCGACCTCGGTCCCCTGGATGTCGACGACGGGCTTACCGTCGACGTCGCCGAGGGTGTTGAAGGTGGGGCCAGGGCCGAGTGCGACATAAGGAACAGTGACCATTGTTCCGACGACTCCCAACACGACGATGGGTGCGAGTGCGGCCAAGAGCGTCACTATCCGTCGATTCACCTGATCCAGAGTAAAGCGCGAAGGCGCCGGAGCACCGATCGCACCGCCTGAGCGCCGTGCGTGTTCGCCGTCAGCGTGACTCGGAGGGCGACTCCGACCGCTCGAGCCTTGTACCGTTGAGGTATGAGCAATATGCCGTTCGGCTTCTCCAACTCCGACGACGATCCCGATCGCGACAAGAACGCGGCGGGTGGCAATCCGTTCGGGGGTGGTGACACGCCGTTCGGGTTCGGCGCGGGCGGTGAGGGATTCGATCCGGCTCAGCTCGGCCAGATGCTCACCCAGTTCGGTCAGATGCTGAGCGGGATGGGTTCGTCGATGGGCCAGGGCGGTACTTCCGGTCCGGTGAACTACGACATCGCCAAGAAGCTGGCACGCCAACAGATCGGATCGGTTACACCGATCACCGAGGGCAATGTCAAGGCGATCGCCGACGCCGCACATCTGGCCGAGATGTGGCTGGACGCCGCAACGACGCTTCCGGCCGGAGCGAGCCGCACTCTCGCCTGGACTCCGAACGACTGGCTCGACAACACGATCGACACGTGGAAGCGACTCTGTGATCCGGTGGCCGAGAAGGTGGCGGGCATGTGGGTCCAGGGACTTCCCGCCGAAGCACAGCAGATGGCGGGCCCGATGCTGGGCATGCTCGGCCAGATGGGTGGACTCGCGTTCGGCTCGCAATTGGGCCAGGCGCTCGGCCAACTGTCCACTGAGGTGCTCTCCTCCACCGACATCGGCTTGCCCCTCGGACCAGAGGGCACCGCGGCCCTTCTCCCCGCTGCGGTTCAGGCGTTCAGTGAGGGTCTCGAACAGCCGCATCAGGAAGTTCTGGTGTTCCTCGCCGCGCGGGAAGCAGCTCATCAGCGCCTTTACAGTCACGTTCCGTGGCTGCGACAGCGCGTTCTCGCCACAGTCGAGGAATACGCCCGCGGGATCACGATGGACTTCTCGGCGATGGAAGAATTTGCCAAGGACCTCGACCCGTCCGCTCTCACCGATCCGAGCAAGCTCGAAGCACTGATGCAGCAGGGCACGTTCGAGCCGCAGAACACCCCGGAGCAGAAAGCCGCTCTCGAACGGCTCGAGACTCTGCTCGCGCTGGTCGAGGGTTGGGTGGAGACGGTCGTCACCGCCGCACTCGGCGAGCGACTGCCTGGTGTTGCCGCGATGAGCGAGACGTTGCGGCGTCGCCGTGCCACCGGCGGCCCCGCCGAACAGACCTTTGCGACGCTGGTCGGACTCGAACTTCGTCCTCGCAAGGTCCGTGAAGCGGCCGGGTTGTGGCAGAAGCTCACCGCGGAAGCCGGTATGGACACTCGTGACGGCGTCTGGTCACATCCCGACCTCATGCCCGATTCGAGCGATCTCGACGCACCGGACGGATTTGTCGCCCGGGTCCTCGGCGGCGGCGAAGCCGGCAATTTCGACGACCCGATCGCCCAGCTCGAAGCCGTCGAGGCAAAAGAGCGTGCGGCCGAGGCAGCGATGGACAAGACCCGCGAGGACGACGAAGAGAAATAATTCCTTCTCGACACATTTTCGCAGTTCAGCCATGCTGACGTCCTGTGGATAACTGTCACTGACGCGGACTCGCCGACGGCCCGCCGTGCCAGCATCGAACGATGACCGGTGACACGCAAGACGACACCACACAGAACAGCACGTCACAGCGATCCGCGGGACCCCGATGGGACCCGCGGATCGCTGTTCTGTCGCGCCCGGACGGTCGGCTGCAGCTGGGATGGACACCCGGACGTGCCGTCCTGCTGACGCTGCCTGTCGGGGTCGATGCGCGCGCGGTGAAGTCGATCCTCCGCAAAATGGACGGCTCCAGATCCCGCGCGACCATCCTGTGGGAAGCATCGACGCGCGGGATTTCGACGTCGGTGACGGAGAAGTTGCTCGAGCAACTCACCGATTCCGGATTCGTCCACACTGCCGCCAGGAGGACCGTGTCCGTCCGGATCCACGGTGTCGGTCCACTCTCGGACGCCGTCGAGCGCGCCCTGGTCACCGGCGGGGTAAGCACGCGTCGCTCGCGCGGGTATCGCAACACCGACGTCGTGCGCACGTGGAACGAACAACTGGTGGTCCTGGCCGACGACGTTGTCACTGATCCTCGCCTGGTCAGCGATCTCGTTCGCTGCGGACTCCCCCACCTTTCAGTCCGCATCCGCGACGGCAACGGCGTGATCGGTCCTCTTGTCGTGCCGGGCCAGTCGAGTTGCCTGCGATGCGCCGACATCATCCGATCCGAACTCGACCCTCATTGGCTTCATCTGTCCGCGCAGCTACTCGGCAGCGCCGGCCACGCGGAATCGGCGATGATCCATGCAAGTGTCGCGCTGGCCCTGGCCGAGATCGACTCCGCATTATCCGAGACAGCGGCGACGCATGCGGCGAGTCTGTCGTCGACGCTCGAGATCGCGCTCCGTCCGTATCGGATCACAACCAGGCGCTGGCCTCGGCAAATATCTTGCAGTTGCCAATACCTGGCACCTGTTTCGGGCAAAGGACGCCCCAGTCAGACATGATGGTGTGGTGTCCGAGATCCCACGCAAGAGTTCTGCCCGTACTGCCAAACTCGCGAGCATCCCCCTGGGGATGGCCGGTCGCGCCGCCATGGGCTTCGGACGCAAGCTCGCCGGCGGCGACAAAGGCGAGATCGACGCGCAGTTGAGCGCGAAGGCCGCCGAGCAACTGTTCGCGGTGCTGGGCGAACTCAAGGGCGGCGCGATGAAGCTGGGCCAAGCGCTCAGCGTCATGGAGGCGGCGATTCCGGAGGAATTCGCGGAGCCGTACCGCGAGTCGCTGAACAAGCTCCAGGCCGCCGCCCCACCGCTGCCGACCAAGCAAGTACACAAGATGCTCGATCAGCAACTCGGAACCAAATGGCGCGACCGTTTCCAGTCGTTCGACGACGAACCGACCGCGTCGGCAAGCATTGGGCAGGTTCACCGTGCGGTCTGGGCGGACGGCCGCGACGTGGCCGTGAAAGTTCAGTACCCCGGCGCCGACGAAGCTCTACGCGCCGACCTCAAGACCTTGGGCAGATTTGCCGGTCTCTTCGGTTCTGTCATGCCCGGTGTCGATGTGCGCCCCGTGATCGAGGAGTTCACCGCGCGCACCGAGGAAGAACTCGACTATCGGATCGAGGCGAACAATCAGCGAGCTTTTGCAAAAGAATTCGACGGCGATCCCCAATTCGTGATCCCGCACGTCGTGGCGAGCGCGCCGAAAGTGGTCGTGACCGAATGGATGACGGCAACCCCGTTGACCAGAATCATCGAAAGTGGAACGCCGGAGCAGCGCAATGCTGCCGGTGCACTACTCGCCGAATTCCACTTCGCGTCTCCGGCCCGTGTCGGCTTGCTCCACTGCGACCCGCACCCCGGCAATTTCATGCTTCTCGAGGACGGCCGACTCGGCGTCATCGACTTCGGTGCGGCTGCGCCGTTCCCGAACGGACTGCCACGGGTTCTCGGCACGATGGTGCGCTTGGCTGTCGAGGAACAATTCGACGAATTGACGGAGTTGTTGCGCGCCAACGGTTTCGTGATTCCCGGACGCACGGTAACCGACAAGGAGATCGCGGATTACCTGCGACCCTTCACCGACCCGATCCAGACCGAGTCATTTCACTTCACTCGGTCGTGGCTGCAAAAGGCCGCCGGAACCGCCACTGACTTCAACAGTGCGCAGTTCCGAACGGCCCGTGCACTCAACCTTCCGGCCGAGTATTTGATGATCTTCCGAGTTCTTCTCGGTTCGGTCGGCATATGCGCCCAGTTGGACGCATATGCCCCGTACATGGAAATCCTGACTCGTTGGTTGCCAGGGTTCGCGGAGCCGGTTCTGGACGACACCGGCTCCGCCGAATAGGGCTCTCACGCGCACACGAGTTGCTTGCGTGGGCGCCCCCTCGGTCTCTTGCGCGCTATGACGGCCCCCTGATCGAGGATCTCGCCTCCCCACACCCCCCATGGCTCGGCGCGGTCGAGAGCCGCACTGAGACAACGGGAACGGATGGGGCACTGCGCGCACAGTGCCTTCGCCTGCTCGAGTTCGGCCGGAGCTTCGGCGAACCAGAGATCGGGGTTGGATGCCCGGCACGGCAGGTCGCGGCGGGTGGACGCGACCTCGATGAACGTGACTGCAGCCGAAGTGACGTCGGTGGAAGTTACTGCAGTGGTGGAGTTTTCGGATTCCACGCGGATTGTCTGGGCAGACAACTCGGTCTCCTAGTGCTCGGATGCGAAACTGTGTCGCACGATATGGGTTCGATGGGTGCGAACCTGAGCCGAGTCGGAAACCGGATAAAGAGGGGTATCCAACACAAAGGCCACGGTCCGCAGGGGCTGCGGGTCCGTGGCCGTAAGTGAACGGATGTGTCCTACCGAGAAATACCTCGATGGCTTAAGAACACGGACTCGACAGCTGCTTTCTTTGCTGCTGCTTGAGGGCGCAGGCGGAACGCATGCTGCGCCCATCCCGCTGCACGCGGCAGCATGGGGGCGGCAACAGCGAACTTTGCGCTTGCGCACGCTTCATACGAGATCAAGTTCGTCATTTTTTTGCCACCTCCATTTCGTGTCGGTCCGGATAGTTTCTGCGCACAGGTTGCCCCGTAACACTGAAAACCAGAGTAGAGAATTCGTCGAATCTGCACAACCTATTTTTGACCTGCGGTTATGTAACTCACCGTTGTCGATTCGGATGCATTTCAGATATCGAGTGTTGCCGCACGCAGTTCGCCGCGAATGACAGCTAGTACGTCTTCTCCGAAGTTGTCGAGTTTCTTCGGCCCGATTCCAGGGATCGAAACCAGTCCACGATTGTCCTGTGGTCGTTGTTCGGCAATAGCCATCAGTGTGTTGTCACTGAAGACGACATAGGCCGGAACTTTGAGTTCTCGGGACTTGTCCAGACGCCAGGCCTTGAGGTGCTCGAGCAATTCCAGGTCGACATTGGACGGGCATTTTTCGCAGCGCCCGAGCATTGTCGCCGACGTCCCGATCAACGGTTTGCCGCAGACGCGGCAGCGCGGACGCTTCTTGTTCCCCGACGACGGCGCGGCAACGCGCGAAGCCGGTGAGTCCTCGGGGATGAGCCCGTTGAGGAACCTCGACCGGCGACGGGACTTGCGTCCACCCTCATTGCGAGCCAATGCCCAAGACAGCTGCAGATGCTCGCGGGCGCGGGTAACCCCCACGTACAGAAGCCGACGCTCCTCCTCCACCGCGACGTCGTCGGCGCCCGAATTGGCGTCGCCGAGAACGTGTTGGATCGGCAGGGTGCCGTCGTTGAGGCCGACCAGGAACACCGCATCCCATTCGAGCCCCTTGGCCGCGTGAAGGGAAGCCAACGTCACGCCCTGCACGGTCGGTGGGTGCCGCGCCTCGGCTCGGGCTGTTAGCTCCTGTAGAAGCCCGGTGAGCGACAGTTCGGGTTCGTGGACGAGTTGTTCTTCGGTCAGCGCCACGAGAGCCGAGAGCGACGCCCAGCGCTCGCGGGCTTGCGTGCCCGAAGGTTCTTCGTTGGTCAGACCGAGTGGCGCGAGTACAGCGCGAACCAGTGAAACCAGCGCTTCGCCGTTGTCTGCGCCTTCGGGGAGGTCGTCTCGTCCGGCGGCCTGACGCAGTGCCGCCACTGCCTGACGGACCTCGGTGCGGGTGAAGAAGCCCTCTCCACCACGCACCTGGAACGGAATGCCGAGCTTGGTGAGTGCCTGCTCGTGCGCCTCCGACTGAGCATTGATCCGATACAGAACAGCGATCTCGGCCGCTGGAGTGCCTGCCGCGATCAGCCGTTTGATCGCCCGCGCAACGCCGAGCGCTTCGGCAGGCTCGTCGTCGAACTCCATGAACTCCGGCTCAGGCCCCGGAGCGCGTTGCCCGATCAACTGAAGACGCGTCCCGGCGATCCGTCCGCGCGCTGCACCGATCACGCGGTTCGCCAGCGACACGACCTCAGGGGTGGAGCGGTAGTCCCGTTCGAGCCGGACGACGGTCGCTTCGGGGAATTTCCGCGAGAAATCCAACAGATAGTTCGGGGTGGCGCCGGTGAAGGAGTAGATGGTCTGATTCGCATCGCCCACCACGGTCAGGTCGTCGCGGTCGCCGAGCCAGGCGTCGAGCACCCGCTGTTGCAGCGGGGTGACGTCCTGATACTCGTCGACCACGAAGCAGCGGTACCGCTCGCGGAACTCGTCGGCAACCGTCGAATGCTCTTCGAGCGCAGCCGCGGTGTGAAGTAGGAGATCGTCGAAATCGAGGAGCATTCCGTCCTGGCCACGTGCCTTCAGCTCTTCGTATGCCGCGTAGACCTGCGCAACCTTGGTGGCCTCGACCGGCGCCTCGCGACGAATCTTGGCTATCGCGCGTGGGTAGTCCTCGGGCGCGATCAGTGAGGCCTTGGACCACTCGATTTCGCTGGCGAGGTCGCGCACGCTTTCCGTACTGGTGGACAACCCGACACGAGCGGCGGCACTGCTGACAACCGCGAACTTCCGATCGAGCAGACGCCACGGCGTGTCACCGATCACCTGCGGCCAGAAGTACTTGAGTTGACGAAGAGCGGCGGCGTGGAAGGTGCGAGCCTGTACCTGCGGCCCACTTCCACCAACCCCCAGCTCACGAAGCCGTCCACGCATTTCGCCGGCCGCTCGCGCTGTGAATGTCACGGCAAGCACCTGGCCGGCGGAGACATGGCCGTCGGCAACCAGATGCGCGATCCGGCGGGTAATGGTGCGGGTTTTGCCTGTTCCAGCGCCCGCGAGGACACATACCGGGCCGCGTGGCGCGAGCACGGCGGCCGATTGTTCTGGATCCAGTCCGGTGTCCGCAGGCATGGGGACCATCATGGCAGGACGTTCCGACACGCCATTCGCCGCGCCCGACGGTATGTGGGCAAGAGAACACGGGCCGATACGGAACAACGCTCTCGGTCGTGGTGTTATATCGGCCGTGACTTCTACCGAAAATGCGCCTGCCCTGACCATCTACTCGACCACGTGGTGTGGCTACTGCCGCCGCCTCAAGACGCAGCTCAACGCGTCGGGGATCGAGTACACCGAGATCGACATCGAGAACGATCCGGCAGCAGCCGATTTCGTCGGCAGCGTCAACGGTGGAAATCACGTCGTTCCGACCGTGAAGTACGGCGACGGCAGCGTCGCGACCAACCCGTCGCTCAACCAGGTCAAGCAGGCCCTGGGTCTTTAGAGCCTTTCAGGCAGCTGTCTGACCCAGCACTTATTTGACCCAGCTCTCGAGCATTCCGCGAGCGATGGAGATCGAGCCGGGCAGCAGCAGTGGCGCGTCCGCTTCCGAACCCCAGTCGCCGAGTTCGAGAGCGGCACGCACCTCGTCCTTCGTGAACCAGGTGCCCTCGGCGATCTCGCCGTCCGCGAACAGAAGCGGAGCGGCGGGGTCGCCGATTGCGGCGAAGCCCAACATCACCGAGCGAGGGAACGGCCAAGGCTGGCTCCCGAGGTATCGAACGCTGTGCACGTCGATGCCGACTTCTTCCTTGATCTCGCGGACAACGCACGTTTCGAGCGACTCCCCGGCCTCGACGAATCCCGCGAGAATCGAGAAACGTCGCTGCGGCCAGGTCGGCTGACGAGCGAGTAGAACTCGATCGCCGCCGTCGTGCACCAGGCAGATGACCGCCGGATCCGTTCGGGGAAACTCCTCGTGGCCGGTGGACGTGGAAATGCGTGACCAGCCGGACATGGTGGGTTCACTCGGCGCGCCGTCGATAGCGCTGAATCCGGCACTGTCGTGCCAGTTGAGAATCGCGACGGCACCGGTCAACAATCCGGCGTCCGCGTCGTCGAGTGTTCCGCCGAGCATGCGCAACTCGGACAACGTGCCCGCCAGCAGCGACACCCGCACCGCCCAGACGTGGCGATTCTCCCGAATTCCCAGGAACACTGCACCGCGCACCGGTTCCGGACCCAGTTCGGTTGCCTCGGCGAAGACCAACTGACCTTCCGGCGAGACTTTGACCTGACCCCGTGAATTCACACGGAGGAGCAGCGCGTCCGCCCAACCCGCGGTCAGTGCGGCGGCATCCGACCGCAATTCCTCGGCGCGGCCGACGCTCGAGCGTGAGAGCAGCGGTGTTTCGGTCAGCTGGAAGTCGTTCACGCTCACGACATTACTGCGCGCACGAAGCTCGGCAGCACTCAGTTCGTGACGCGGCGGATGTAGAGCAGGCGATCGTTCTCCTCGACGGCGTCCACCTCGGGCGAACCGACGCGAACCAGACGGCCGTCGCGAACTACCCCGAGCACGATGTCGGAGAGATGACGCGGAGAGCCGCCGACCTCGTCACGTTCGACTGCGCGCTCGGCGATCGCGAATCCGGCTTCCGGGGTCAGAAGGTCTTCGATCATCTCCACGACAGTCGGCGTTGTGGTCGCGATGCCGAGGAGTCGACCTGCCGTCTCCGAGGACACGACCACCGAGTCTGCGCCGGACTGACGCAGAAGATGCGCGTTGTCGGCTTCACGGATGGCTGCGGCGATCTTGGCTTTCGGCGCGATTTCGCGGGCTGTCAGTGTCACGAGCACTGCGGTGTCGTCACGATTCGTGGCCACGATGATCGACGACGCATTCTGCGCACCTGCCAACCGAAGTACGTCCGATTTCGTCGCCGAACCGAACACCGTCACCAGGCCCTTGCTCGCCGCGGAGTCGAGGACTGTCTGATCGGTATCGACGACCACGATCTCCGACGCCGGTACACCGTCACCGAGCATTGCTTCGATTGCCGTCCGCCCCTTGGTCCCGTATCCGACGACGACGGTGTGATTACGCACGTGCTGCCTCCAACGCTGAATTTTGAACGCCTGACGCGAACTCTCGGTCAGAGCTGAAAGTGTGGTTCCGACCAACACGATCAAGAAGAAGATTCGAAGTGGCGTGATCAACAGGACGTTGACCAGGCGCGCCGACGGAGTGAACGGAGTGATATCGCCGTAGCCGGTGGTCGAGAGCGAAACCGTCGCATAGTAGATGCAGTCGAGCAGCGACAGCTCGTTGTCCTGTGCGTCTCGGTATCCGGCGCGATCGATGTAGACGATCAACACGGCGGCGCCGAGAGCACCCAATGCGATGAGAACTCGCTTGTAGATGGCCCGCGCCGGACTGGTCTGTAGCTGGGGAATGCGCAGCACCCCGACAAGGGCGAAGTCAGGCTGATCGGTCAATGCTTCCGACCTGGTCAAACGCGCCCGGAGCTTACCGGCCATACATCGACTCTCTCACTCGAACTTACGAAATACCTACACGGACATCGGCAGGCAGCGTAACCCTCGAAGATCGACTTCGGAACTCGGGCGCCGAATAGCGCGCGGGTCGTGGCGCCGGTAGTGGCAAGAAGGTCCACCGTGAGGCAGGCTGGGCAAATGCCTTTCACCGGTTCGACGTCCACTCCCAGCCAAGCGGCCGCTCTTCGTTTGTCGGCCCTCCTTCTCGGCGCCGGCACCATGCATTTTGCAGCGCCCTCGTTCTTCGACAGCACCGTTCCCCGCCAGCTTCCCGGACAGGCCCGCACCTACACCCAGGTGTCCGGCGTCGCGGAACTGGCGATCGGCGCTGCCTTGGCCGTGCCGAAGACCCGCAAGCTCGG
This sequence comes from Rhodococcus sp. P4_E4, assembly GCF_056401575.1. Taxonomy (NCBI): domain Bacteria; kingdom Bacillati; phylum Actinomycetota; class Actinomycetes; order Mycobacteriales; family Nocardiaceae; genus Rhodococcus; species Rhodococcus sp. P4_E4. The sequence continues at coordinate 144,585 of NZ_JBFUJB010000023.1, forward strand.
CGCGGGCCTTGCCGCCGCGCTCTTTGTTGCCGTGTTCCCCGCCAACATCCAGATGGCGATCGACTGGTGCCGAAGCCCGAAGACGTCCACACCGCAGAAGATCGGTTCGATCGCACGTCTCCCCCTGCAGGTCCCGCTGGTGACCGAAGCACTCAAGGCTCGTCGAAACGCAAGCTAATCTTGCGCGCCTGCCGTTCGGATGAGGCGAGCGAGAGCCTCACCGTCCGGCAGGTTCTCGGGTGCGATGGTGCGACCCGATCGAACGTAGTGAAACGCCGCCCGCACCTTGTCGGCCGGAAACTGTTCGTTGCGCCCCGCCGAACGAGCTCTGGCTGACATCAATTCGGCCCAGGCCACCCGATACGCGGCCAACTGCATCACAACAGCGTCCTCGTTGGCGGCCGACGGTTCGGCACCGGTCTTCCAGTCGATCACCGTCCATCCGCCGTCGGGATCGGCGAACACAGCGTCGATCCGACCGCGCAAAACCGTTCCGGCAATGGATGTTTCGAAAGGAACTTCCACTTCGATCGGGCTGCGGTTGGCCCACGGGGACCGCAAGAACGCATCCTGAAGTTTCACCAGGTCGGTCTCGGGACCCGCGCCGGTATCCGCGGCGCCGGGTAGCTCGTCGAGATCCAACAGCCGAGTCGCACCGAACCTTCGCTCGATCCAGGCGTGAAAAGCGGTTCCGCGACGAGCCAACGGGTTGGGCGGATACGGCAGCGGACGACGTAGGCGAGCCGCCAGTTCGTCCGGATCTGCCTTGAGGTCGACGAGCTGAGTCACCGAAAGCTGCGCCGGGAGAATCACTTCGGCACGCGCGTTTGCGCGGGCCTCGCGCTCGGCCAGGAGAACGTCGACGTCCGAGGCCCAGTTCTCCGGATCGTCCTCCGGTTCTTCCGCCTCTTCGCTGTCTTGCGGCAGCGATGCGAGTGCGGACAGGACGCTCGCGGCTCCGGCCTCGACGGCGCCGCGCCGCGCACCCAGCGGATCCGGCGGCCACTGCGCCGTACGGGGAGTGGCGGCCAACGGGTTCTCGGTGTCGGGTTCCGGTGCAGGCGCCCATTCCTCCACGACGCCGATCGCACCGCGTGAGTCTTCCTCATCGGCATCGTTGTCGGCCGTGACCATCTGATGCAGCTCGTCCAGGAACTCCGAAGGCCCCTTCGGTTCCGCACCGGATTCCGCCCAGTGATGCGCCGAGATGAACAGCGCCCGTTCGGTTCTGGTCAGCGCGACGTAGAACAACCGCCGGTCCTCGTCCAGTCGACGGTTGGACAAGGCCTTCTTGTGCGCCGTTATCGCGTTCTCGAGGTCCTTGCGGTTGTAGAGCTCCTCGAGGTCGAGCACCGGAACTCCGTCGGCCGAATCCGCGTCGACCGCCCGGTCACCACGCAACGACGGTGGCAGTTCGGCGAGCGCCCCGAGCCACGATCCGGACGCGGTGGACGAGGGGAACACCCCGTCGCTGACATGCGGGATCGCCACTACTTCCCATTCGAGCCCCTTCGCCGAGTGCACGGTCAGGATCTGGACCCGATCCGGCGCCACCTCCACTTCGCCTGGCGTGAGGCCCTTTTCGATCTGTTCGGCTGCCGCGAAGAAAGCCAGCATCCCGGTCAGATTGGCAGTTGGACGCGTCGCGTAGTTGGCGACAACGTCGGCGAATGCGTCGAGATGCTCGCGGCCCGCGGTCCCGACGACGCCGACTCGGGTCCGCGCGCCCGCCTCGATTCCGATCCCGAGCACCCGCTCGACCTCCGCCACCAATTCGGTGAGCGGCTGGCCGATACGTTCGCGCAACGACGCCAACTCTGCCGCTATCGCGTTGATGCGTGTGTACCCGAGAGCCGAATAGCGTTCTGCCGGGCCTGGATCGGAGATCGAGTCGACCAATCCTGCTTGCTCGGCGTTCTCCCCGGGCAGCGCATCGTGGACCGCCGAGGTAAGCGCCTCGGCGTCGGTGACCGCACCCGCCGTTCCGTATCCCGCGGAGATGGCAAGTTCGCGGGAGCGTTGAGAGAGTGCGGCGAGATCCTTCGCGCCGATCTGCCATCGCGCGCCGGTGAGCAGCCGAACGGCAGCGCTTCCTGCAAGCGGATCGGCGACCACCCGGAGCATGGCGATCACGTCCGCAACCTCGGGTGTGTGCAGGAGCCCACCGAGTCCGACCACTTCGACCGGCAGACCTTTGGACCGCAAGGCCTCGGCCAGCGGAGCGGCATCGGCGTTCCTGCGGATCAACACCGCTGCCGTGGGCGTCGGGCGGTCTTCGGCACGTGCCGCCTCGTATTCTCCGGCGATCTTCTCCGCCACCCACTGACGTTCCTGTTCGACGTCGCCCAGCAACGCCAGTCGAACGTCTCCGGCGACGGCTCCCGGCCGCGCACGAAGGGTGCTGACCGCCACACCGCGTCGACGCAACGGTGCCGACGACAGGTTTGCCAGTTCGAGAGCCTCCGGCGGGTTACGCCAACTGGTGAGCAGTTCGAGCGTCGGAGCCGGCTTTCCGTTGGCAAGCGGGAAATCGGTTGCGAACCGTGGCAGGTTGGCCGCCGACGCGCCGCGCCAACCGTAGATCGACTGCATCGGATCGCCGACGGCCGTCAGTGCCAAGCGGCCGTCGGCTCCCCCACCGAACAACGAGGACAACAACACTCGCTGAGCGTGACCAGTGTCCTGGTACTCGTCGAGAAGAACTACCCGAAAGCGCTCACGCTCGGTCTGCCCGACCTCGGGATGCTCGGCGGCGACCCGGGCAGACAGCGACATCTGGCTGCCGAAATCCAATGCGCCTTCACGCCGCAGCGTCTCACCCAGCCGGGCGACGAGAGGCAACAGTTCGATGCGCTTATGTTGCACATCAAGGTAATTCAACAACTCCTTGCTCGGTCCACCCCGCTGTTTCGGGCCGGCGGGCAGAGTGTGAATCAGCTTGTCCAGCTCGGTGTGTGCCTCGAGCAACTGCTCGGGATCGACCAGGTGCTCCGCCAACTGACCGGCAAGGGCCAGAACGGTCTCGGTGATCGAACCCGGATTCTTGTCGGTGTCCAGATCACTGTCCCAGCCGCTCACGACGCGGTGCGCAACCTGCCACAGTTCGGTCTCGGACAACAACGTCGCCGAGGGTTCGATGGGCAACAGCAGTCCATGTTCGGAGAGCAACCGTCCCGCGTAAGCATGGTAGGTACTGACTTCGGGTTCGCCGGCCAGAATCCGGGAACGCACTCCGCCGGTCGGGTCGAGTGCCCGCAGAACGTCCGAACCCGCCAGCCGCGCCAACCGCTTGCGGATTCGCGACGTGAGTTGTTGCGCCGCTTTGCGCGTGAAGGTCAGGCCGAGAACCGCCTCGGGATCGACGAAGCCGTTGGCAACCAGCCACACGACGCGAGCAGCCATCGTCTCGGTCTTTCCGGCACCGGCGCCGGCGACCACCAATGTCGGACCGAGCGGTGCGGCGATCACTGCTGCCTGCTCGGGCGTCGGAGGGTGCTGACCGAGCGCGACCGCCAGGTCGACAGGGTCGATCTTCGGTCGGCGTGCCTTCTGCGTCGCGGCAGCCACTTAGTTACTCACCTGTCGTCCCTCGTCGTGTGCCGGGCAACTCGAACGCACCGGGCAATGTCTACATCCGTCGTTGACCCTGGCCAGGTACTGCGGTCCTTGGGTCGCTGCGGCAGCGTTGTGAATGACGTCTCGCCACATCTCGACGGCTTCGGCCGTCAGCGGCGGCTGAACTCGCTGCGCCGCACCGTCCTTCTTGTTGGACTTGGCCACGAATACCAGGCGTGCACCGCCGGGTTGTGTGGCCGGTTCGCCGGCAATCGCACCTTCGGCCGCTGCGACCTGGTACGCCGCCAACTGCGCATGAGATTGCGCGGCCTCGTTGCTGACGGGGTTTCGCGCAGTCTTGACGTCGACAACCACTGGACGACCTTCGGTGTCGCGCTCGAGCCGGTCGATCCGGCCACGTAGCTTGACCGCAGGCGCTCCTTCTTCGCGCGGTTCGAGGACCCCCTCGACCGCGACCTCGACGCCGACTTCGGTCAGCTCACCGCGAGTTGCGTTCATCCAGGCCGTGAACGTCGCCAGCATCTCCCGAGTTCGATTGAGTTCACGGCGCGAGTACCACTGCGATCCCAGATCGATGGATTCCCAGGCATTTTCGAGTGCCTTCTCGACCTGATCCGGTGGAATCCGGCCGGCCAGTGCCTGCACCAAGGTATGGACCAGCGTACCGGCGATCGCATGAGTGTTGTCTCCGTCGCTGCCACCGTGACGCTCGAACACCCATCGGAGAGGACATGTTTCGAGAAGCTCGATGGTGGACGGGGACAGTGAAACCGGTCCGTCCTCGGGTTGCCACATGGGAGCAGCGGTACTCGGCTCGGCTGTGCCGTACCACTGATCCGGATGCGCGCCTCGTACTCCGGCCGCAGCCAGACGGGCCAACTGGCGAGCAGCCCGAGAATGCTTCTCGGGGTCGAAATGCGCGATGTCGGGATCACACACCACGCTGCGAAGCTGTGCGACCAGTGCAGGCAGCGACAGAACCCGGGTATCCCCGGTCTCGGGTGCAACGACGTCGAGATCGGAGGACGGGTCGTCCGAGTACGCGTCACCACGGATCAATTCGTCCACGAACCGCGAAGGCACCAAGTCGGTGTCCCCCGAAGCCGATTCGACTGCGGTGATCAGCAGACGGCGACGAGCACGGCTACAGGCGACCAGGAACAACCTGCGTTCTTCGGCCAGAAGCGGCGCGGTTCGCGAGAGTCGTTCGGCAGCCGAGTCACTGCCGTCGGAGACTCCGTTGACCAGGTCGATAAGAGCTTCGGTACGCAGTAGCGAGCCGCGTGCCCGCAAACTCGGCCAGAGCCCCTCCTGCACACCCGCCACCGCCACCACCGCCCATTCGCGCCCCGCCGCGGCGTGAGCGCTGACCACGGTGACGGCGTCGGGAGCGATGACCGATCGGCTCCGCGAGTCGGTCGGTATCTCCTGGCTGGTCAGGTAGTCGACAAAACCGGAGAGTTGCGAACGCGGCAGCCGGTCGACGTAGTTGGCAGCCGCGTCGAAGAGTGCGACTACGGCATCGAGGTCTCGATCGGCTTGTGAGCCGATCGGTCCGCCGCGCGCCGACGCGGCCGCCCACCGCCGTTCCAGCCCCGTCGCCTGCCAGGCCGCCCACAGAACTTCTTCGACCCCGAGACCACGCTCGAGAGGCACTCGGGCCTTGCGAAGGACCGACAGCACGCGATTGAGGGCCGCAGCTTCGACGTCTGTCAGCTTGCCCATCAGGCGCTTGGACTGCGCACGATCCTCGTCGATCAGAATGAGCCGCAACAACTCCGAGGAGTCCCGATCACTTCCCGATGCCAACTCGACCCGGCGCAGGCCACGACGCAACCGGCGCAGGGTGACCGGTTCGGCGCCGCCGATGGGACCGGCCATCAGGGCAAGCGCGTCGTCGCCGGTGAACTGATCGCCGCCGAGCGCCCGAAGGACCAGCAGCAGGCCGGACACTCCGTGTTGCCGCGCGAGCGGCAATTCGGTGGCAGCGGTCGTGACGGGCACCCCCGCCGCGAGCAGGGCTCGCCGGAGAGGGGCGAGAGTGCGCGGGACCGACCGCACGATGACGGCCATGTCGGACCACGCAATCCCGTCCAGCAGATGCGCTCGGCGCAAGGTATCTGCGACGACTGCCGCCTCTTTGGCCGTCGTACCGAGAACCCGCACCGACGCCCGTCCCGGATTCTCATCGGTGAGATCGGATGGAACCGCGATGCGATGAGCCAAGTTGCCGGGCAGCCGCGCAGCGATCTTGGCCGCGATCGACGCGACGTCGGCGTTGTTGCGATACGTGACGGGCAGAACGATCTGGCGCTCGTCTCCGCGCTCGGCCAGTCCGAGCAGGAACGCCGAATCCGCACCGCGGAATCCGAAGACGGACTGATCCGGATCACCGGCGATGACCGTGCCCACAGTTCCGGTTCCGATCAACCGAACCAGTTGCGCCGCCTGCGGATCCAGATGTTGTGCGTCGTCGACAAGGAGGTGCCGGATCCGAGCGCGCTCGGAGCGAAGCAATTCGGGATCGGTGGCGAACGCGGTCAAGGCCGCACCGATCAACTCGGCCGCGTCGAGTGCCGGCGCCGTCGCCTCCGGAGCCTCGACACCGACACTGCCGCGCAGCAGCACGCCTTGCTCGTAGGCCTCGGCGAACCGCCCGGCCGCCACCCACTCCGGACGGCCACGCTTCTTGCCGAGCTTGACCAGATCTTCGGGGCCGAGCCCGCGCTCGTTGGCTCGCAGCATCAGATCTCGAAGTTCGACGGCAAATCCGTTCAAACCCAATGCGGGTCGCAGGCGCTCCGGCCACCGGAGGGCGCCGTCTTCGATGTCTCCGCGCAACATCTCTCGGAGCACCGAGTCCTGCTCGGCGCCGGTGATCAGGCGTGGCGGCGCATTGCCGTGTGCTGCGGCTTGAAGCCGGAGAACGGCAAAGGCGTAGGAGTGAACGGTGCGTACCAGCGGCTCACGGGTTGCCTGCGGTCCGCGTTCCTGTTGGTACCCGAGCAACCCAGCGGTGATCTGCTCGCGGACCTGCGTCGCGGCTCGGCGTGACTGGGTGAGCACCAGGACCGATTCAGGATCTTCGCCACCCGAGATCTTCTGCACTGCCAGATCCACGAGAAGGGACGTCTTGCCGGTTCCGGGACTGCCGAGTACCTGCCAGGGATTCCAAGCCGCTGCCGAACCGAATGAAACAGGGCCGAACGCGAGCTGGAACGGATCCTCGGACGGCGGCGCGAAGAGCCGCGTCGTCCCTTCATCCCACGTTCGGGGTATCGGAGACGGCGCAGTTCGGTGCACCAACCGCGCCCGCGGAATGGTGACCTTGCTGCGTGTTGCCGTCTCACTCACCCAGGCATTCCACCAGAGCGCACCGACAACTCACACATCGCCTGCTTCCGGCATGATTGACCTCGTGTCTGCACTCCATACGTATCTCTACGGACCCGTCGGGGCGCCGGAGATCCTTTCGCTGCACGGTCTGACCGGTCACGGCCGCCGTTGGCAGTCGATGGCCGAGAACCAACTGCCCCAAGCGCGCTGGATCTCGCCCGATCTGCGTGGTCACGGACGCTCGACCTGGGCTCCCCCGTGGAACATCGAATCCCACGTGGAGAGCCTGCTCGAGACACTGGACGAACATGCAAACGGACCGGTGGTGATCGTCGCGCATTCGTTCGGCGGAATGCTGGCGCTTCACCTCGCGGCCACCGCGCCGGAACGCGTTCGTGGGCTTGTTCTGCTCGATCCAGCGATCGGCTTGGATCCGACTTTCATGCAGGAAGTGGCCGAACTCACAATCGGCTCACCGGATTACACCGATGCGGCCGAGGCGTACTCCGAGAAGATTCACGGCTCGTGGGGTGAGGTTCCCACCCAGGACCTCGACGTCGAGATGGCCGAGCACCTGATTCAACTGGGCAACGGGCGCGTCAACTGGCGCCTGTCCACGCCCGCGATCGTGACCGGGTGGGGCGAACTCGCTCGCCCGATCGTGCTGCCACCGCCTTCGATGCCGACCGTGCTGGTTCAAGCAATGAAAGTCCAGCCTCCGTACGTCACCGACGAGTTCCGGGCAGCGCTCACCGAGCACCTCGGTGAAAATCTGACCAGCGTCGAATTCGACTGTGACCACATGGTCCCCCACGTGCGGGCCGACGAAGTTGCCGCCCTCGTTCGCAGCATGCTCTGAAGGAACCGACATGGCAGCCACCACCGAAGAGCAGATCGAAGAGGTACGGCGACTCATCGCGTCGATTCCGGCCGGTTTCGTGGCGACGTACGGCGATATCGCTGATGCTGCAGGACTTTCCAGTGCTCGCACGGTCGGTTGGATCATGCGGACGGACTCTGCCGACCTGCCGTGGCATCGGGTTCTCGGCGCCTCCGGCAAACCGTCGGCGCACCTGGCTCATCGTCAGATCGCCAAGCTCGAACTCGAAGGGGTACCGATCAAGGAGGGTCGGATCGACCTGAAGAAGGCACGGTTTCACTTCTGATCCCGTGTCACCGGTCGTCCTCACCCCGGCGATGGGGCAGCATGGAGGCATGACCACCACGCCGCCGACTGCCGCCGTCATTTTGGCGGGTGGTCGCGGGACCAGAATGGGTGGTGTCGACAAACCTGGCCTTCTCGTACACGGTCGCAGACTCCTCGACATCGCGCTTTCAGCAACGTCGCATCTCGACGCCGTCGTCGTGGTCGGCCCGCATCGACCTGAACTTGATCCTGGAATCACCCAAACTCAGGAATCTCCGGCCGGAGCCGGCCCTGTCGAGGCGATCTGGGCCGGGTTGTCTGCGACCCGGTTACCCGATAACGCCGTGGTGGTGGTGCTGGCGTCCGACCTGCCGCACATCGAGGCCGAATCAGTCGACGCCTTGATCGCTGCCACGTCGACGGACAATCCGGTGACGTGTGCCGTGGACGAGAACAACCGAACCCAATTCCTGTTCTCCGCATGGACATTTCGCGAACTCCGGCAACGCCTGTCCACATTGCGGGAGAGTTCGGGGCTGGAGAACCAACCTATGAAAGCGATTGTCACCGAGCCGTTCTCGACACTGAGTGTCGCTGGTACGACCGACTGCGACACACCGGAAGACATCGATCGCGCGCGAAGCCATCCGCGGCTGACGGTCGATCAAGCCCGCGCCGCCGTCAGGAACTCGCTGACAGCATTGCCGCCGCACCGTGCCGATCTCGCCGACAGCCTCGGAGCAACGCTCGCGCAGCCTCTGGTCGCCCTGGGTGATCTTCCCAGGTCAGACGTTTCGGCGATGGACGGGTACGCGGTCTCCGGCGAGGGCCCCTGGCGAATCCGCACCGAGATCCGCATCGCGGGCGCCGACGGACAACTCGAACTCGGCGAAGGTGAAGCGATTCGCATTGCCACGGGAGCACACCTGCCCCTCGGCGCCACCTCGGTAATTCGTGACGAGTATCTGTCCGTCGACGAGCCATCTCGGATGGTACGGAGACTGCCGGATTCGCCGCACCGCAACGACGCTCGACCACGAGGGGAAGATTGGACCACCGGATTCACGATCGCCCCGACAGGTACCGCGGTGACTCCGGCGGTGATCTCCGCAGCTGCCAGCGGTGAAGTGTTCGACGCCCTCGTCCGTGGTCCGGTACGGGCACGCCTGATAGTCACCGGCGACGAGATCCGGCGGACCGGTCCACTGCGTGAAGGTCAGACTCGCGACTCCGTCGGCGGGATTCTCCCCTACCTACTGGAAAGCAACGGCGTACAGTGCGTGGCGAATTCGCACCTGCGAGACACTGCGGACAGTTTCGAGCGGGTGCTCGCAGACGGAGTCGACCAGGAAGCCGATCTACTCGTCGTCATCGGTGCGACGGGAGGCGGCGCTGCCGACGAAATGCGCAGTGCGCTCGATCGACTCGGCGCTCGCACGATCGTCGGGCGAGTCGCCTCGCGCCCCGGCGGATCTCAGATAACGGCCGTCCTGCCCGGTGGTCTGGTGGTTCTCGGCCTCCCCGGCAATCCGTATGCCGCCGTGACCACCCTGTTGACGATGCTGCCCACCGTCGTGGCCGCCTTGACCGGAAGCGACACGCCGCCGCCACTACTCGGCATCATCGAGAACGCCGCTGCGGTGAGTTCCGATGCGGTACGCCTGTTGCCGGTGACACAATCCGAAGACGGTCGCTGGCGCGCCGATCCGTCTGTACGTACCGCGCACCTTGCGGGGTTGATCGAACGCTCGGCGTTTGCACTCGTACCGGCACACTCCGACGACGGCGCCGTCGCCGAATTGGTCGTCCTCCCACGCTGATCGGGTCAGCGGTTTCGGCGCCTGCGCCGGCCGACGTCCGCCAGCACGATCACGCCGACCACGATCGCGAGCACCAGCGAATACACGCCCCACAGCACCAAGAACGGCAGCAGCCAGCCGGCATCAACGGTCTGACCGCGCGGTCCGACGCAGTACAGCGTGAAATTGGTGGACGTACCGTCGCCGTCGGTAAAGGAATCCGAGACGACCATCGCGCTCGATGTCGGTTCTTCACAGAAGATCGGCGCCAAGTGCGCGACCTGGCCGGGCCAGATCACCGAAGACAGCAGTGCGGCAAAGATTCCCACGACCACGATCACCGCTACCGAGATCAGTAACGGAGCGATTCGGCGCCTCACAGCGGCTGCACCAGAAAGGGAGTTCCGTCAGACTCGAAGACCACAAGTACTCGCGAGCGTGGGGATTCCACCATCACGGAGGCGTGTATCGACTCGGTGCGACTGACCGAGATCCCGGAGACTTCGCCGTCGTCGACTCCGCTGCTCGCCAGCGCGTCGTCGACCAACTTCTCGACATTCGCCAATGCCGGCACTTGATCCAGCGTGAACGATCGCGCATCGAGATCGTCGGTGACACTGACTTGCACGGGGATGGGCTCGCCGAGAATGACGCCGTCGAAAGAGAATCTGTCGAGCTGTGACGGCTTCCCGGGGTCACGAACGGTGACGCCGAGCGTCTCGATCGGGCTGATGTCGATGCTGGTCACCGATATCGCGTCGACGCCGTATCTATGTGCGAGGCTGTCGAACCCGCCTCGCACCAACTCCGACGTCATCCCACCGCCACGTTCGCGCATCTGGTTGTCGAAATCCATCCGATCGACGGCACCGATGCATCCGCTCAGACCCGTGGCCGTCAAGGCGATGGCTACCGTCCACAGCGCCGGCCGCACCTGCGAGGACGCCAATTTCATGAGCGGAGCGTACCGCGAGTGTCCGGTTCCATCTCGGTGACCTGCGCGTCGGACGAATTCCTGTCGGCGACTCGTGGGATCATCGCGCCATGAATCGTGTCGACGAAGGATTCGAACCGCCGGACGCATTGGTCGAGTGGTGCCGCTCCCGCACCTTTCCACTGCACGTCCTCGACGACGAAGCGACCGTCGACCTGGATTGGTGGAACGCGCACCTGAAGGACGCCGGCCACACCATCAGCCTGCGCGGGCGTGACCTCGACGGCAAAGTGATCACCGAAGGCCGAGCCATCGTTCAACGCAACGACCTTCGCCCGTCGAGCGACCTCGTTGTCGCCCAGCACGACGGCCTCGGACTGCTCTTTCTCTGCGCGGCCTGGCAAGGCTCGCACGAAAGCAGACGGTTCACGCGGCGGTTCCCCAACGTCTTCAATCCGCATCACCGCGAAGACGAGGATCCGCTGACCCAGATCACAGCCATTCTCGATCACTGTTCGAAAAACAAGTCAATGCCGGTCGTGCGACGCGACACCTGGTCCGGGTGGCCACTCACCCCCGGCGTGGGGGTATCACTCATGGCCGCTTTCATGTGGGCGGTGGGCGTACAGGACGAAGGCCGACGCGCTCAGATGATCGATCAGTACGGCGTCTCGACACTCATCCACGAGGGCTGGCTCGAGGATCCTTCCGTCACGGGCTTCACGACGCGTCGCTACCGCCGGTACTGCGAACTGCTCGACAGTTGGGCCTATGCCGCCGGCACCCAACCCGAGATCGTCGAGATGTGGTTGGTGAAACGGTGGAGTGCGCGGTTGGCCCAAGCACGCAACGACGTCAGCGCCCCCACCCTGTTCTAACTCTCAGAAAGGCCGTGTCTCAGAAAGGCCGTGTCTCAGAAAGGCCAGGCCGGGAGGGTCGGCAGCCCCACCCTCGTCGGCCTCCCGACCAACCAGGCCAAGGTCTCCGCATCCGACAGCGAAGGAACACGTACACCCGGGACCGCTGTCTCCAGTGCGCCCAACTGACGGGCGAGAGTGAATTCCACGAACTCGGCAGGCCAGTCGTGGCAGGTGTAGCCGATGTCGAGGTCCATCAGGTGAATCTCGATCTCGTTCCAGCGCAGGATCGGTAGATCGAATGCCGTCACAGGTTTGCGCCACGGCACCGGCGTGTCCAGTCGATCTGCCTGGATCTCGCACAACGCGTCGACCAGTCTCGTTCCCGAGAAGCGGTAGTCGAGAGCCAACAACTCAGCCGGGCGATCTGCACCTTCCTCGATTGCAGCATTGCGCGCGTCCGGTCCCCCGGGATACATCTCCCCCGATTCGCCGCCCTGCACTCCGGCAACAAATCTGCCCAGCGCGTCGGCGTTGCGCGACATGTGCGTCACGACGTGTCCCCGACTCCACCCGGGGAGCCCGGAGGGCTCCCGCGCCTGCTCTTCGGTCAGTCCGCCGATGAGAGCCTGTGCCTTGACGTCGGATTCACGAACTGCGGCGACCAGGTCGGCATACGTCGGCGTTACGGAGTGAGACGTCATGCAGCGATACTAGTTCCCTTCGCGCACTCTCATACCGATTCACGACAAGGTCCACCACTCCCGGATCGACGCCGAGTGGTTCGGTCACACCATCGGCTCCTGCAGCGTGCAATCTTTCGTGAAACAGTCCGTGTGCGAGGAGGTACGAGGCAACGAACACTCGCTTCGCGCCGCGAACGCGTGCTGCTGCAACAACATCGGCTACCTTCGGTTGCCCGGTCGCGATGTATCCGATGTCCACCCGGATCCCCGCCGCTTCGGCGAGCATCAGCGCGGCACGCTCGACGTCTCGCAGCGCCCGCGCATCGGAGGACCCGGCGGCAGCAAGCACTATCGCGTCGCCTGGACTCCACCCCGCTTCGGTCAAGCGTCGGAGCAGCACGCGCGCAAGCGCCGGATCGGGTCCGAGTGCGGGCGTCACAGTCACAGCCGAGTGCTCACTGATCGCCACTTCGCGTCGAACATCGGTGTGAACGTGGTAGCCGGACGCCAGGAAGGCCGGTACGAGAATCGCTCGCCCCGGAGTGTCCCGGAGGACTTCAGAAGGTGACGGACCGAGCACATCGACGAAGGCAACGCGCGTGCGTCCGACGCGCGTGCCGACGGCTTCGGCAAGGGCGGCAACCATTTCCACGCCACGTGGGCTACGCGTGCCGTGAGCTACCAGTACGAGTACATCGTCATCGCGTTGCATAGTCACCTGGATTCTGTACGTAGTCGCCGGGGTCGAGGGCAAGTCGATAGCCCCGCTTGACCACGGTCTGAACGGCTTTGGGCGCACCGAGGCACGCGCGCAATCGGGCGACGGCGGTCTCGACGGCATGGGTGTCGCCGCCGCCTCCGGGAAGAGAAGCCAGAAGTTCGTCGCGGGAGACGACTCGGCCGGGGCTGGCACCGAGAGTGCGGATCAACGACATCGCAGCCGGCGGCAATTGCTTCACTTCACCGTCCACGACGACGCAACCGCCGCGGATGCTGATTTCGTGTTCGCCGGCTTGAATCTTGTTGGCTCGCTGCGGGAGTTCGTCGACGATGTGTCGCGCGAGCGCCCCGAGACGTGCCCGCGCCGGGGCTGTGGTCGGTACATTCAAGGCTTCGAGCGGCGCCGAGGTGACCGGGCCGACGCACATTGCCGCCACCGGACCCCGCATCGCGTCGAGAATGTCGCCGAGATCCCCGGTCTTGTCGGCGCGCATCAACATCGACGCAACGGCCGGTGCACTGGTGAAGCTGACGGCGTCGATTCCAGCTGAAGCGATGGCGTCGATCATCCGGTCGAGCAGCGTCGGATCCTCCGGCGGTTCCCATCGATAGACAGGGACCGCGATGACCTCGGCGCCCGCGTCGCGCAGCACCTGACAGAAATCGGGAATCGGCTCCCATTCGGTAGTGGCGCCGTGCAGTTGAACGGCGATTCGTTTTCCCGAGACACCTTCTGCAAGAAGATGTTCGAGCACTTCGGCGGAAGACTCGGATGCCGGAGACCATTCTTCACGAAGGTCGGCCGCGCGGATTGCCCCTTTCGCCTTGGGTCCGCGCGCGAGCAGACGAGCCGAGCCCAACGCGGATCCGAGATTTTCCGCCTCACCCCACCCGTCGGCTGCTTCCAGCCAACCCCGGAATCCGATCCCGGTGGTGGCGACAACCACCTCGGGAGGATCCGAGATGATCTGCTGTGTCACCCTTTCGAGCTCGCGGTCGTCGGCGAGAGGGATGATCCGAATCGCCGGAGCGTGAACGACGTCCGCTCCCCGACGAGTCAGCAACGTCGCGAATTCCTCGGCGCGGCGCGAAGCGGTGATACCTACCGTGAATCCAGCCAACGGCATGTCGTCACTCACGAGACTGCATCGGCGACAGTCGAGCGAACGCCCTGCATCTGAAGGCTGTGTACCTGAACGACGCCGGCCCACACGCGAACTCCGTATACCGGCAGCGCGACCGCGGAGTCGTCCAGCGCTCGGCCGTCGACCAGCGAGAACGCCTGCTTGAGCAGCGGCGAGACCACGATCGGTTCACCGTCCCGGTCGCCGACGAGTCCGCGTGACATCACCGCGGCGCGGCCGTACGGATCGAAGTTGCTGACAGCCCGCAGTGTGCCGTCCTCTAGCAGGAACAGCGCCACCTGCTCGCCGCCGCGAAGAAGCACGGCGACCCCGCGTCCAGGGATCAGATGGCTCAGCGGGCAGGCCGACGTCCATTCGAGTCGATCCGAATCCAGCTTGGCGATCTGCGCATCGATGACACTCATCGAAGTCCTCCTGTCGATCCGGCGACAACGTCGCGCGGGTTCTTGTCTACGTTTCTACGGACCCCGTGTTTCCCACGGGTTACGCGACTATTACCGGCGCGTAGGGATGCTCGGCATACCCATCAGGACTGGAACCTTGCGCACTCCGGTCTCGTCGAACACAACCGTCGGGTCGGCTTCTTCCGGTGCATTCACAAATGAGACGAACCTCGACAGCTTCTCCGGATCACCCAGCACACCAGCCCATTCGTCCTGGTAGCCCTCGACGTGCTTGGCCATCAGAGCCTCGAGTTCTTCGCCGATTCCCAGGCTGTCTTCACAAATAACGGCCTTGAGGTGATCGAGTCCGCCTTCGAGTGATTCGACCCACGGCGCCGTGCGCTGGAGGCGATCGGCGGTGCGGATGTAGAACATGAGGTAGCGGTCGATGTACTTGACCAAGGTTGCGTCGTCGAGGCCTCCGGCAAGCAGTTGAGCGTGTTTGGGCGACTGTCCGCCGTTGCCGCCCACATACAGATTCCAACCGTTCTCCGTCGCGATGACGCCGACGTCCTTGCCACGCGCTTCGGCGCATTCACGAGCACATCCCGAGACGCCGAACTTGATCTTGTGCGGCGAACGCAGGCCGCGGTAGCGGTTCTCGAGGTCGACGGCCATTCCCACCGAGTCCTGAACGCCGTAGCGGCACCAGCTCGAACCGACGCAGCTCTTGACCGTCCGCAGGGACTTGCCGTACGCCTGACCCGATTCCATCCCGGCGTCGACGAGACGCTTCCAGATCGCGGGCAACTGTTCGACACGAGCCCCGAACAAGTCGATGCGCTGACCGCCGGTCACCTTCGTGTACAAGCCGAAGTCACGCGCCACCTCACCGATGACGATGAGCTGCTCACCCGTGACCTCGCCGCCAGGCATACGAGGTACCACGGAGTACGTACCGTTCTTCTGGATGTTCGCGAGGAAGTGATCGTTGGTGTCCTGCAACGACGCCTGCTGGCGGTGCAGGATGTGATCAGAGTCCGTCGATGCCAGAATCGAAGCGACTACGGGCTTGCAGATGTCGCAACCGGCGCCCTTGCCGTACTTGGCGATCAGCGCCGAGAAGGTTCTGGTCTGCGTCGACTGGACGATCTGGAACAACTCGGCCCGCGATTGAGCGAAGTGCTCGCACAGTGCCTTCGACATCACGACGCCGGAATCGGCCAGCAGCTGCTTCACAGTGGGAAGGCAACCGCCGCAGGTGGTTCCGGCGCTGGTGCACGCCTTCACCGAAGCAATGTCGCATGCGCCGGCCGCGATTGCACCGCAGATGGCTCCCTTGGTCACCGCGTTGCACGAGCACACCTCGGCGTCGTCGGGCAGCGAGCCTGCACCCGGCTTCTCCCCCGCAGGCGAGATCAATGTCGCCGGGTCACCGGGTAGTTCGCGACCGACCAGCGGGCGCAGCGACGCGTAGGCCGATGCGTCACCGACAAGAATGCCGCCGAGCAGGATCTTCGCGTCATCTGAGACCACGAGCTTCGCGTACGTCCCCTTGGACGCGTCGCTGAGGACAACTTCGAGAGCGCCCGGTGAGGTCGCCATCGCGTCACCGAAACTGGCGACGTCGACGCCCATGAGCTTGAGCTTGGTGGACATGTCGGCGCCCGGGAAATCCGCGGCCCCGCCGAGCAGACGATCGGCCACGATCTCGGCCGTCGTGTAACCGGGAGCAACCAGACCGTAGCAACGGCCTTCCACCGCAGCACATTCGCCGACGGCATAGATGTTCTCGTCCGAAGTCACACAGCCGAGGTCGGTCAGAATGCCGCCGCGCTCCCCCACTGCGATGCCGGCGTCGCGGGCCAGCTGATCACGCGGACGAACTCCGGCGGAGAAGACGAGCAGCGCAGCGTCGATGGTGGAGCCGTCGGAGAGTTCGACCACAATTCCGTTGTCGGCCTGCGAGATTCCCGCCGTCCCGACTCCGGTGTGAACGGTGAGACCGAGTTCGGTGACGAGGCGAGCGAGCAGTGCGCCGCCGCCCTCGTCGACCTGCATCGGCATCAATCGCGCATTGTGTTCGACGACGTGTGCCGTCATTCCCATGAGCGAGAGAGCATTTGCGGCCTCGAGTCCGAGAAGACCGCCGCCCACCACGACGCCGACAGCGCCAGGACCCGCCTTCTCGGCGGCGGCCCGGATACCGTCGAGGTCGTCGAGGGTGCGGTAGACAAAACATCCGTCGCCGTCGTGCCCCGGTACGGGAGGCACGAACGGATACGAACCGGTCGCCATCACCAGAGCGTCGTAGGAGATCGTCTCGCCGGTTGTCGTCGTGACCGTGCGTGCATCTTTGTCGATCGAGAGCGCGCCTTCCCCCACTCGGAGGTCGACCAGGCTGTCACCGACGTAATCGTTACCGGCCAGTGCCAATTCCTTGGGGTCCCACGCTCCGACGTACGAGGACAGCCCGACTCGGTCGTACGCTGCGTACTGCTCGTCGCAGAGTACGGTCACCGACCAGTTGTTCGCTTCGTCGCGCGAACGCAGTGCCTCGACGAATCGGTGTCCGACCATTCCGTGTCCGATGACAACAACCGACTTGCTCATGACGCCTACTTCCTGAGGTACGAGATAGTTCTGAGATTCCGCGGACCGCTCACGCCGTGACTGCGACTTTCGCCTCGTCGACGTCTGTGGTCAGCGTCGACGGCTTGCGCAGGAAGACGAACCAGGTGACTGCGATGCAGGCGATGTAGAAGGCCAGGAACACCCAGAAGGCCATGGTCGCCGACTTCGCGGGGCTGCTGTACGACGCGCGCAGCACCAGGTTGATGCCGACGCCGCCCAAACCGCCTACCGCACCGGCAAATCCGATGAGAGCACCGGAGATACTGCGCGACCACGTTGCCTTCTCGCTTCGATCCATGTGGTCGAAGCTCTGAGCCTTCGCCTCGAAGATCGCCGGGATCATCTTGTAAACGGATCCGTTTCCGATGCCGGAGAGCAGGAACAGGGCGATGAATCCGAGAACGAATGTCACCATGATTCCGGCGCTGGCGACGCCCGCGGTGTTGTCGTCCATCGTTCCGGCCGTCACGAGGATCGATGCAGCGAATGCCATGGCGACAAACGTCCACATGGTGATCTTGCCGCCGCCGATCCGGTCGGCCAGTTTGCCGCCGAGGGGCCGGGCGATCGAACCGAGGAGCGGACCGATGAAGGCGATCTGTGCTGCATGCAGCGCGGCCGCGGCCGGAGTGGCACCGCCGGCGAGGAAGTTGATCTGCAGAACCTGACCGAAGGCGAAGCTGAATCCGATGAAGGAACCGAACGTACCGATGTACAGGAAGCTGATCACCCACGACTCGGAGAACTTGAGTGCCTTGGCCATCGAGCGCAGGTCCGACTTCTGGTTGCCCAGGTTGTCCATGAACAGCGCGGCACCGACGGCAGCGGCCGCAATGAACACGAGATAGACAGCACACACGATCCACGGAGCACGGTTACCGACGGTGGCGATCACCAGCAGACCGATCAGCTGGATCATCGGCACACCGATGTTGCCGCCGCCGGCATTGAGACCGAGCGCCCACCCCTTGAGGCGTTGCGGGTAGAAGGCATTGATGTTGGTCATCGACGACGCGAAGTTGCCGCCGCCGATACCTGCAGTGGCCGCTACCAACATGAACGTGGTGTACGACGCACCCGGGTTCATCATCAGGTAGAGCGTGAGAAGTGTTGGTACGAAGAGGAACAGCGCACTCATGACGGTCCAGTTGCGACCACCGAACCGTGCGGTGGCAACCGTGTATGGAATGCGGAGGACCGACCCGACAAGTGTGGGCACTGCGACGAGGAAGAACTTTCCGGCCGCGTCGATGCCGTAGATATCCGTCGGCATGAACAACACCATCACGGACCAGATCGACCAGATCGAGAAGCCGACGTGTTCGGCTACCACTGACCAGATCAGGTTCCGCTTCGCGATGTCCTTGCCGCCGGATTCCCAGGCGTCGACGTCCTCTGCATCCCAATGCTCGATGTAATGACTCACCAGGGCCTCCTGAATATGTTGGAGACCCAAAGGTAGAAAACGGTTATTGCGCCGGTGCTGCGTGCGATGACCGCGAAGTCAATTGATCCTCACCCGGTAACAAGACCGGGTGTGAGCTAGTTTTTCGCAGGTGCGTGCCAGGAATCCTCGAGCATCCGAGGCTTGCATGCCTGATAGGCGCCCAGGAGCACCACGATCACCGCGACGACGAGCAGGCCGAACGGCGCAGCGTATCCACCGGACACGTCGTGGAAAACGCCGAACAGGAGCGGACCGAGGCAGGCAACGGAGTAGCCGATGCCCTGGGTGAAGCCGGACAGTGCCGAGGAACCGATGTGCGAACGAGTACGCAGGTTGATCAGCGTGAGCGACATCGGGAACGTGCTCGGACCGAGGCCCAGGACGACAACCCACACGACCGGCGCCGCCATCGGGGCAAAGTACAGCCCGCCCATGCCGACCAGGTAGCAGACGGCACACGCAATCACGACAGGGAAGGGATTGGCCATGCGGGCGCACAGGGTCGGCGCACCGAACGCCGCGACGAGCCCGATCACCGAGAACATTCCGACCATCGTTCCGCCGAACGCATCACTGGCTCCGGCGTCACGAAGGATCGAGGGAATCCACGTGAACATCGAATACGTGATCAGTGAGGTCATGCCGAACATGCCGGCCATCCCCCAGGCCACGGGAGAACGCCAGACCTGACCGCGTGGCTGTTCTGCCACTGCCGCAACCGAATCCGATGCATTCTCGACGGACCCGGCTTCGTTCGCGCGAGCCTTGCGCGAGCGAGCGAGGGTGATCAACCACGGCACGGCTGCGGCGAAGCCGAAGGCGGACCACCAGCCGATCGAGAACCTCCACCCGAAGGCGTCGGCAACCGGGACTGCGACGAACGCCGGAACGATGGTGCCGATCTGCACGGCCACGATGTAGACCGAACTCATGGTGGCGAGGCGATCCGAGAAGTACCGCTTGACCAACGGTGGGATCACGACATTGCCGATTCCCATGCCTGCCAGTGCCAGAGCCGAGAGGGCCAGCAACGACCATGTCTGAGACATCATGGCGCGCAACAGCATTCCGACGCCGGCCATGAGCATCGCGACGAGGGCCGTTCGCTCGAGCCCGATACGTTTCGCGATGGCGGGAGTGATGAGACCGAAGATGGCGAACATTGCGGTCGGAACCATGCCGAAGACACCGACGATCGAGGCGGAGAAGCCGATCTCGTCGCGAATCTCGGCCGCCAAGGGCGAGAACGAGGTCACCGCAAGTCGAAGTACGAGCGCAGACATCGCAATCGCAGCGAAGACGAGCACACGGCCTTGTATCAACGAGCGGGTTTCGGTTCTCTCCAGTTGAGCAGTCACCGGGAAATCATAGGATGACCGGACGAACTCGCACAAGCGCGGTAATCTAACGTCACATTCACACCACTTACCCGGACCCGAGGAAACAACCACGTGCAACCCGTTCGACGCGCAAGTCTCATCTCGCAGGTCACCGAACAACTCCGCAACGAGATCCGGAGCGGAACCTGGCCGATCGGTTCCAAAATCCCCACCGAACCGGAACTGTCGGAGCTGACCGGGACCGGTCGCAATACCGTGCGCGAGGCGGTCCAGGCGCTCGTTCACGCCGGAATGCTGGAACGTCGTCAGGGATCGGGCACCTACGTCGTTGCTGTCTCCGACCTCGGTGGCACTCTCGGCAACTACTTTGCCGGCGCCCACCAACGGGATGTACTCGAACTTCGGCGCGCACTCGACATCACCGCGGCCACCCTCGCCGCCGCACGGCGAACCGAAGACGACATCGCCGAACTGACGCGACTACTCGAGCTTCGCACCGCGTCATGGGAGGGTCAGAACATCGACGGTGCCACCACCGCGGACGTCGCCCTGCACCGAGCAATCGTCGCGGCCAGCCACAACGAGGTCTACCTGGAGTTCTACGACTCCCTGCTCCCGGTCATCGAGACCACGATCCAACAGCACATCGATGCAACCGGCGAAGGATTCCACTCGCAGCACGCGAACCTCGTCAACGCTGTCGTCGACGGGAACACCGTGGCGGCCTCGAACGCCGCACGCGATCTGTTCGAGGGCCTGGTCTCGGACTTCGGTACCGGCGCCCCGATCTAGAGCAGCAAGCGCACGATGTCGGAAGTACGGGCCAACCCCGGGAACGCGTCCGCCGTCGAGCGGGGATGCAGAACATGAACTGCCAAGCGGAACATCACCGCACGTAGAAGCATCTGCGGCCACTCGGGAAGGTCTTCCCACCGGCCGACCAGTGCCTCGTCGGCACCGCCCCACGAGATCGCGTCGACCACAGCGACGGCAGCGGCCCACGCAGCCGGTCGCCAATACGGCGTGATGTCGGTGATTCCGGGGGCCATACTGCCCGAGAACAGCACCGTCCCGAACAGATCGCCGTGCACGAGCTGGTCCGGGCTCTGCACCGGCTTCCGCAAAGTAGCGAGCCCGGCAATCAGTTCCAGACTTTTGCGACCGTCAGGAGTGGGCGTCTCGAGTTGCTCGACGCCCTTCGCGATCCTCAGCGGAACCGTTTCCCATGCCGCGCGATCAGCAGCGACGAATACGTCGACCTCGGCCCACGGCGGCACCGGCGGTTGTGCAAGGAAGCGCGGGCGCTCGAGCGAGGCCGTCGCCGCATGCAGTCGGCAGGACATCGAGACCACTTCGTCGTGACGTGGTTCCGGCGATCCGACGATGAATGTGTCGGCGCGCCAGCCCGAGACGACGTAACGACCGTCGGTCGAACGCACCGGTCGAGCCAGCCGAACGCCGTCGACTTCGAGGTTCTCTCGCACCTTCGCCGACCACGCTGCGCGGGCATGATCCGCGACTGCTGAAAGGACGACGTCTCCACACAGCCACCCGCCGTCCCAATCCGCACCGAGTGGGATGGGATCGACTTCACGGAGGCCGAAGGTGGAGCACACGTGCTGGGGAGGTTGGCCTGTGCTCACACCCCAACGCTACCGGTGCGCGGCGCCGCCTCCCGCGAGGCGCGCCTAGTAGACCGGCAGACTCGCATCCACCTGGTTCGCCCAGGCGATCGCGCCGCCTTGAACATGAACTGCGTCGGAGAAACCGGCGTTCTTGAGAAAGGCCAGTGCCTCGGCCGAACGAATGCCGGTTTTGCAGTACAGGACTATCTGCTTGTTCTGCGGCAACGTCGCCAGAGCTTCACCGGAAAGGATGCGGTCCTTCGGGATCAGCACCGCCCCCGGCAGATGCATGATGTCCCATTCAACCGGTTCTCGTACGTCTACCAGCTCGATCGATCGTCCCTCGCCGATCATGGCCTCCAGCTCCGGCGCCGTGATCGTCGAGCCGACAGCAGCAGCGCTCGCCTCTTCGGACACGACACCGCAGAACGCGTCGTAGTCGATCAGGGCGGTGACCGGCACGCGGGTCGGATCACGCTGAAGGCGGATCGTCCGGAACGTCATCGCAAGAGCGTCGTAGATCATCAGGCGCCCGAGAAGCGGTTCGCCGATCCCTGTGATGAGCTTGACCGCCTCGGTCGCCATGATCGAACCGACGGTCGCAGGCAGGACTCCGAGAACACCACCCTCGGCGCACGAGGGGACCATGCCGGGCGGCGGCGCCTCCGGGTAAAGATCGCGATAGTTCAGTCCCGCGCCGTCCGGGGCGTCTTCCCAGAAGACCGAGACCTGCCCTTCGAAGCGGTAGATCGAGCCCCACACGTACGGCTTTCCGGCGATGACGGCGGCATCGTTGACGAGGTACCGCGTCGCGAAGTTGTCCGTACCGTCCAGGATCAGGTCGTACTCCGAAAACAGTTCGACCGCGTTGGAGTTGTCCAGGCGGAATTCGTGCAACCGGACGTCGACGTGCTCGTTGATCTCGAGAATCGACTCCTTCGCGCTGACCGCCTTCGGGCGTCCGACGTCGGAGCGTCCGTGAATCACCTGACGCTGCAGGTTCGACATGTCGACCTCGTCGAACTCGACGATCCCGATGGTGCCCACTCCTGCGGCCGCGAGATAGAGCAGTGCAGGCGAACCCAATCCACCGGCGCCGATGAACAGGACTCGCGCATTCTTGAGCCGCTTCTGGCCGGTCATGCCTACGTTCGGGATGATCAGGTGCCGGCTGTATCTGGCAACTTCCTCCCGGCTCAACTCGGCTGCCGGCTCCACCAGTGGTGGCAATACGACGGGTGTTGCAGACACCGCGAAACACTCCTAGTTCAAGACGAGATCAGGGATTCTCGATCCGGTCACGCTCGGGGGTACGGCCACGGATTGAAGCGGCACGTGAGTCCGTTCATCGGAACGACGCCCTCGGGATCAAGCCTAGCGATGTCGTTGTTCGCGGTTCCGAAGGTCTGCTGCATCATGATCGGTGCGAGTCCGCCTTCGGTCTCGCACGGCTGATGAGCGGCGTATCCGATGGCATGGCCGACCTCGTGATTGATCTGATACTGCCGATACGAACCAATGTCACCCTGGAACGAAATGGCGCCTCGCACCCATCGCGGTTCGTTGAGCAGGACTCGGTCCATGCTCGGGTTGTAGCAGGATCCTTCGAGTTCGATCTCGTATCCGCAGCCTTCACGGATAGTCATCTGCGAGGTCAAGGAGATCCGGAAGTCCGGCTCGCCCGCGTCGACGCGCCGGAACGCGACCTTGGGATCATTGGTCCAACTCTTCGGATTTGCCAGCGTCTGATCGACCATGCGTCCGTACGATTCGTCACCGCCGAAACCGGTCGTGTCGACGCCGTCCTCGATCTCGACCGTGTACGTGAACTCGCGTTCGGTTCCCTGTCCGACCTTGCCCGTCGTACCCGGTACGACGTGCCACGTTCCGCCGCCCGCGACGGTGAACGGGCCACCGTCGGGGAGAGCGCCGGACGGTATCGACGACGCAAAGGTTCCGTCTCCGGCCGGCGGCGCACCGATGACGTCGGTTCCGTCGGTGCTGTGTGCGAGGTCGGCAGTGGCCGACGTCTTGCTCGCGGTGTCTGTGGCGTCCGGACGTACTGCATCGACGATCACGAGGATGGTGAGCACCACGAGAACCGGAATCGCGTAGGCCCGCCAACCGTAGGTCGAGACGAAGCGCCCGAGCTTGCTCTGCTTTCGCGCTGCCCGGTCGGGCCGCGGATTACGCGGGGTTCGGCCCACTTCTCGTTTGGTCGGATCCCATTGGGCACGCAAGGGCTGATGGGAGGAAATGCCGCGATAGTCGCGTTCGCCGTAGGCACGATCATCCGGCACCTCTGGCCGACGTTCGTCGCGGGGCGCTCCAGTTCCGCTACGCATTCGACGTTCCTCACGTTCAGGGTTCTGCGTAGTTCGTCCACGCATGCGCGGTCCCCCTGGGTCAGTCACGTCGTCCAGAATCTCACACACGGCAAGTCACTCGCCCGGGCTGACCGAAACATGCTGGTCCTGGCGTGTCATGGCAACCCGTCCTGTAACGAGAAAGACCGCTGGTCTCGCTCACCGAGGCACGCGCGACTCGCCCGGGCGACACACGGTATCGTTCATTCGGCTACGACCGGTGTGACGGAGGATACTGGCGGGTACGCACACGCGACTCGCGGATCCGCGCGCCGACCGAATTTACTTTTGCTCAGATTGGAAGCGACATGACAGAACTCGCGGATCGGACAGACTCCGATCGCGGTACAACGGCTGGCAAGCCTGCCGGAACACGTCGCAGCACCCGACTCCCCCGCGATGCGCGCCGCCTCCAGCTCCTCGCAGCTGCAAGTGAGGTATTCGTCGCGAACGGGTACCACTCGGCCGGCATGGACGAGATCGCCGAGTGTGCCGGTGTCAGCAAGCCAGTCCTGTACCAACACTTTCCAGGCAAGCTCGAACTGTATGTCGCAGTCCTGCAGAGTTACGTCGACAGCCTCATCTCGGGTGTACGCCAGGCCCTGCGATCGACGACGGACAACAAACAGCGTGTCCGCGCCGCAGTCCAGGCGTTCTTCGACTTCGTCGACAACGACTCGCAGGGCTTCCGCCTCGTGTTCGAGTCCGACATCATGGGCGAACCTCAGGTCCAGACACGCGTCGAACAAGCCACCGAAGCCTGCGTCGACGCCGTGTTCGACCTGGTCAGTCAGGATTCCGGACTCGATCCGTACCGCGCGCGCATTCTTGCCGTCGGTCTGGTCGGTGCCAGCCAGTTCACGGCGCGGTACTGGCTCGAAGCCGCGCGGCCGATCCCCAAGGAAGAGGCCGTGGAAATCACCGTGACACTGGCGTGGGGCGGTCTCTCACACGTGCCGCTGCAGGCCGAAACCAAGTAACCGGAACCCGAACGAGAATGGGCGGGCAGTCTCACGACGAACCGGCTCGCGGCCACCGAGGACAGCCGCGACCAGTGTCTCGACCTCGTCAGGGGTCTGTTCGCTGTTGACGATGAGCTCACGCGGGCTGTCGATTACACCGATCTTGACCTCCACGGTCAACCTCCGAACTGTTCGTGAATTACATCCGTTGTCGACGCAAGGCTAATGCAGCAGCGACCGCCCACGCTCCTCTGCACGCTGTGCCCAGAGCGAACAGGCACCTAGACGAGTCCGAGAATCGCCATCCGCTCGGCGTGCTTTGCCTGCATACCGTCGAACAACGCGACAACTCCGTTGAGGTCACCCGAGGCCGAGATCACCAGCTCCGTGAGGTCCTCACGCTGCGCCAGCACGAACTGCGCCTGCGTGATTGCTTCACCCAGAAGACGGCGTCCCCACAACATCAGCCGGTCCTTGGCGCGGGTGCTGGCCTCCACTGCTGCCTTCACCTCGAGCACCACGAACTCCGAGTGGCCCGTCTGGGACAGCACGTCCTCGACGATCTCGGCGACATCCGCCGGGAGGGAGTGCCCGATCTCGCGGTAGAAATCGGCAGCGATTCCGTCGCCGACGTACGCCTTCACGAGCGATTCCAGCCACGTCGACGGTGTCGTCGACGCGTGATAGTTGTCGAGAGCACGAACGAACGGGTCCATGACGGCAAAGATCTCGTGGCCACGTTCCGTCAGCGCCGTTTCCAGAGTCTCGAAGTGGTCCATCTCGGCGGCGGCCATGCTGGCGAACGCCACCTTGCCTCGCAGGTCCGGTGCCATTTGTGCGTCCTCCGCCAACCGGTAGAACGCCGAAATCTCGCCGTAGGCGAGAACGGAAAACAAATCGATCACGCCGGGGTGATCGGAAGCGACTCGGCCTCCGGTTCCAGCGTCCGTCGAAGCATCAAGATCGTGTGCGCCCATGACTACGAACTGTAGTGCTTCGACGGCCGACGCGACCGCCAAGGACCGCATGTCCGATTCGGTGATCTTCGACATGTCATCGCGAGGGGCGGACAACGTGCAGCTACAATGGTCTTGGGAGTTCGCCAGTTCCCCCGGCTCTTATGGTTAGCCGGGACGGCTGCTTTAGGTCAGCCGACACGACTGTGCTCACGCGGACCCCACCGATAATGTGCGCGCACCTGCATCGACGGTTGTTGCCCGCTTCGCCGAGATCTCCGGACGGTTCGAATTCGTCCGAGTGGAATTCAGTGCTGAGGCGTAGGCATGACCGAAGAAAAAGAGGGCATCGACATCGGCCGATTTACGGCCTGGCCCCTTACCTTGTGCGTGCGTACCGCCACGAGGAAAGGCTAGTCCCCTGAGCAAGATCACTGTCGACCACGAAGACGAAGCAACCGAGAACACCGTTTCCGTCCAGCTCGACGACACCCATGTACCCCCGAGCTTCGCCGAACTCGGTGTCCGCGACGAAATCGTCCGCGCACTGAACGAGATCGGCATCGAGCGCACATTCGCCATCCAGGAACTCACCCTTCCGTTGGCTCTCGCCGGTGACGACCTCATCGGTCAGGCCCGCACCGGAATGGGCAAGACCTTCGGTTTCGGCGTCCCGCTCCTGCATCGCATCGTCACCGCCGAGAACGGCACGGCTGTCCTCGACGGCACGCCTCGCGCTCTGATCATCGTTCCCACCCGCGAGCTGTGCATCCAGGTCGCTCGCGACCTGGAGAACGCCAGCAAGTACCTCCGAGTCGGCGACCGCGGTCTCCAGGTTCTGCCCATCTACGGCGGTCGGCCGTACGAGGCGCAGATCTCGGCACTGCAGAAGGGCGTCGACGTTGTCGTCGGCACCCCGGGTCGCCTGCTCGACCTCGCCAACCAGTCGCACCTGATCCTGGGCAAAGTGGGCGTTCTCGTCCTCGACGAGGCCGACGAAATGCTCGACCTCGGATTCCTCCCCGACATCGAACGCCTCATGGGCATGGTCCCCGACAAGCGTCAGACGATGCTCTTCTCCGCCACGATGCCCGGCCCGATCATCACCCTGGCTCGCACCTTCCTGACGCAGCCGACGCACATCCGCGCCGAGGAAGCCGAATCCTCCGCAGTGCACGACCGCACGAGCCAGCACATCTACCGTGCGCACGCTCTCGACAAGGCCGAGATGGTCGCCCGTGTTCTGCAGGCCGAAGGCCGCGGCGCGACGATGATCTTCACCCGCACCAAGCGCACAGCCCAGAAAGTCGCCGACGATCTCGCCGAGCGCGGCTTCTCCGTCGGTGCCGTCCACGGTGACCTCGGACAGATTGCCCGCGAGAAGGCCCTGAAGGGCTTCCGCAACGGCAAGGTCGACGTGCTGGTCGCCACCGACGTCGCCGCACGCGGCATCGACATCGACGATGTCACCCACGTCATCAACTACCAGTGCCCCGAGGACGAGAAGACCTACGTCCACCGCATCGGTCGCACCGGCCGCGCCGGACGCACCGGTATCGCCGTCACGCTGGTCGACTGGGACGACATTCCTCGCTGGCAGCTCATCGACAAGGCACTGAGCCTCGGAATCCCCGATCCGGTCGAGACGTACTCGAGCTCGCCGCACCTCTACGAAGAGCTGTCGATTCCGGCTGACGCCAAGGGCACTGTTCGCAGGGCCAAGGCCGCCCCTGAGAAGGCTGCAACCGACAAGGCAGCAACGGACAAAGCAGACGCGCCGAAGACGGCCGACGCCGACGGCAACGAAGAGAAGGCCGCGCCTCGTCGCAACCGGACTCGCCGCCGTACCCGCGCCGGTGCTTCGACCGACGCCGCGACGTCCACCACCGCCGGCGCCACCACAGCTCCCCCTTCGGCACCGGCGGCAACCGCTACCGAGAACTCGGACGAAGACGGAGCGGCCAAGCCGCGTCGCCGTCGGCGTCGTCGCCCCGCGGCTTCCGCGACGGCAGGCGCCGCAGAGTAAGCTGCCGATGTGCTGGCTCCCGAAAGGCGTACTCGCTCAGATGTGATCGGTGCGCTGGCAATCGCGCTGGCAGTAATCGTGGCGGTGACCGTGGTGTGGTTGCGCAGTGATGCGCGCGGAACCACCTCGGTCACCGCCGAATCTCCACTCCCACCTCTGTCGACGTCGGTGTTGTTACCCGACATCCTGAAGCAGACGTGGGAATCTCCCAGTGCCGACTCGACGGCACCCATCACCGTCGGAAATGCCGTCGTCACCGCCGACGGTTCCGACGTGATCGGCCGCGACCCGGCAACAGGCGAAGAAGTGTGGCGATACGCGCGCAACATTCCCCTGTGCGGTGCGATCGGTTCGTGGGATCGCGTCGTCAGCGTCTATCAGGACAATCGCGGTTGCTCTCAGGTCACGTCACTGGTCGCCGACACCGGCGCCCGAAAGGACCAGCGCAACAGTGACGCCGATTCCGCGGTCACTTTGTCGGCGGACGGCACCTATCTGATCTCACGCGGCAGTGAGCGAATGGAACTGTGGCGCTCGGACCTCGTCCGAACACTCGAGTACGGCCGGGTCGACGCGAAGGTCAATCCGAACAAGCAACCCCGCACCGGATGCACGCTGCTCGACGCTGCGTCGAGCGCCAACCGAGTCTCGGTACTCGAGCGTTGCCCGGGTGAAGCCTCCAACAGGTTGACTGTGATGAACCCCGCACCGAAGGACGCCCAGGAACCCGAAGAGTACGGATCCTCGATTCTCCTCGACTCCGAAGGCGCCCGCCTGCTGGCCGTGGCCGGCGAGAAGACGGCGGTCTACCTCCCTGCCGCCAACGGAACCGTCTCTCGCATCACCATTTTCGACGGAACCGGCAATCCGATCGTCGACTATCCGATCGAGGGAGCGGTGACCGAAGGGGCCCGCACCCACGCCGACAAAGCTTCGATCACCTGGTGGACCGGCTCGCAGACCGTCAACCTCCGCCTGAGCGATCTGGCTCCGACGTGGATAGTCAACGGAACGTCCGGGCCCGGAAGCATGGTCGCCGGTCAGATGCTCATCCCCGTTCCGGGCGGCATTGCAGCCGTCAGCCCGTCGGACGGAGCGGTGCAGCGCATGATCGCAGTCGACCGCGGTGAGACGACGACGCCGATCGTGCTCGCCAGTGCGGGCGAGACGATTCTGGAACAGCGCGGCGATACCTTGTTCGCGCTGCGCTAGAAGCTCTCGCCTTCCTCAGAGCGCCAGTTCCGGCGCGAAAGTCACGACTTCATTTCCAGCCCAATGCTTTACGAGATTGTCGGCGAGTTCTCGATAGGCATCCGCGCCCTTGTTCTTTCGCCCGGCAAGGACCGTCGCGCCGGAAGCAGAGGCCTCGGCGAACTTGACGGTCCGTGGAATCGGCGGCGCCAGAACGGCGAGGGAGTAGCGGTCACTGACGTCAGCGAGTACGTCGCGACTGTGCGTGGTTCGAGCGTCGTACAGAGTCGGAAGTGCGCCGAGCAGAACAAGATCCGGGTTGGTGATGGCTTGGACTTCACGAACCGTACGCAGCAGCTGTCCGACGCCGCGGTGTGCGAGGGTTTCGCATTGCAGTGGAACCAGAACCGACTGCGCCGCAGTCAATCCGTTGAGTGTGAGCACACCCAACGACGGTGGGCAGTCGATGATGATGACGTCGTAAGAACCCAGGAGCGGAGACAGCGCCCGCTTGAGCGCGAACTCTCGACCGGGTCGCATCAGGAGCAGCGCTTCGGCGCCCGCGAGATCGATGGTGGCCGGCAGGAGATCCATACCGTCGTCCGTTTTCAGCACGGCGTCGACCGCGTCGAGATCACCCGCAAGGACCTCGTTGACCGAACGCTCGAGGCGATCCGGGTTGTGTCCGAGCGAGAACGTCAGGCAGCCCTGCGGGTCGAGATCCACCACCAGAACTCGTTGTCCGAGCGCGGACAAAGCCGCACCGAGAGAAGCGACGGTAGTGGTTTTAGCCACGCCGCCCTTTTGATTCGCCACTGCGAGAACCGTCGTCACACGTAGATCCTTGCGCACTTCGCGCCAGGAGGCGAGCTACACACGCGAGGCAGCCTGCAATGATGGTCGACATGACCTCCCAGTCCGCCCCCTCGTCGATCCCCCTCGGTGCTCGCGTCGTACTCATGCGCCACGGTGAAACCGAGTGGGCACGCACCGGGAAACACACGGGCCGGACCGAGGTTCCGCTGACTCCGCTCGGCGAGATGCAGGCAACCGCGACCGGAAATCGCTTGCGAACCCTCGACCTCCGGAACCCCATGATTCTGACGAGTCCGCGGCTGCGCGCACAGTTGACGGGTGATCTCGCCGGCCTGCCGGAAGAGCGAACCTGGGATGCACTTTCCGAATGGGACTACGGCGACTACGAAGGCCTCACGACGCCCGAGATCCGCGCAACGGTGCCCGATTGGACCGTCTGGACACACCCGTGCCCGGGCGGCGAGCAGACCGATCAGATCCATGCCCGCACCGACATGGTGCTGTCGATGGTGCGTTCGCAGCTACCCGAGCGGGACGTGATCCTGATCGGGCACGGCCACTTCTCACGCGCGCTCATCGCCCGCTGGCTCGAGCTCCCGGTCACCGAAGGAAAGCGTTTCGCGTTGTTCCCGGGCGCTTACACGGTTCTCGGTTACGAGCACGGCGCCAGCCACCTCGTCCATCACAACGTGCCGCCGCTAGTGGAGGCTTGAGGCTTAAGATTCTCCCCATGATCCGACGCGCCACGCCCGCAGACGTCCAGCCGATCACCGACATGATCTACGAGTTGGCGGACTACCAGAAGGCCCTCGACGAGTGCACCGTGAAGGCGGAACAGATCGGCGAGGCATTGTTCGGGCCGGCCGCGACGGCCTTCGCGCACGTCGCTGTGAATTCGGCTGACGACGTCGTCGGCATGGCGCTGTGGTTCCGCAATTTCTCCACGTGGGACGGCGCCCACGGCATCTACCTCGAAGACCTGTACGTCAAGCCCAGCCAGCGCGGATCAGGCCACGGAAAGGCTCTTCTGGCCGCGCTCGCCAAGGAGTGCACCGACAACGACTACACCCGGCTGTCCTGGTCGGTGCTCAACTGGAACACGCCCTCGATCAAGTTCTACGAGTCACTCGGTGCCGACGCGAAGACGGAGTGGACCACGTATCGCCTGACCGGCACCCACCTCGGAGCTCTTGCCGCCGAAGCTGAGTAGGACTGAAGCAGGGTAGGCGTTCCGTCCTACTTGTCCCGCGGCTCTTCGGTCTCGTCCGGGTGTCCCTCTTCCGGCGACACCTCGTCTGCGTACGCTCCGTACTCCGCTGCCATCCATCGAGACGTCGGAGCCGAGAACAGGCAGCCCAGAGCGCCGAGAACGACGACACCCAGAACGATGCCGAGCGGCACCTGATGCGAATCGGTCAGGAGCGACCAGGCGACCGGCAGGAGCAGCAACTGCGCGACGACGGCGATTGCCCGGCCCCACCGGCGACCCGTCAGCAAGGCGATACCGGCTGCCAACACCGCGCCGCCGAGGATCGCGACCCAGGCGGCAAATCCGTATCCGTTGGTGATGCTCTGATCGTGGCCGGTCGCGCCGCGAATCACTGCGACGATCGCGAACCCGGCGGCAACCAGCCCTTGCAGCGTCACGAGGGCACCTGCCCATGTGACTGTCTTGGGCAGGGCGTTCGGACTGGCGGTATTCGGCACGAGGCCAGCCTAGAACACGACACCGGATAGGCTCATGCCCCGTGCGCGCACTGCTGATCGTCAACCCCAATGCCACCTCCACCACCGCTGCCGGTCGTGACCTGTTGGCACACGCCCTCGAGAGTCGGGTGCGACTTACTGTGGCGCACACCACACATCGGGGACACGCTGCCGAATTGGCGCGCGAAGCCCACGAAGACGGCTTCGGCTCGGTGATCGTCCACGGCGGCGACGGAACGGTCAACGAAGTGGTCAACGGACTGCTCGGGTCACCGCATCCCGCGTCGATGAAATCGGTTCCGGTCGGTCCGATCCCGACGATCGCTGTCGTCCCGGGAGGCTCGGCAAACGTTTTCGCGCGCTCACTCGGTATTGCCGCCGACCCGATCGACGCCACAAACCAACTCGTCGATCTACTCTCGGAACGAACGAGACGCCGAATCGGGCTCGCACACTGCGACAACCGTTGGTTCACGTTCAACGCCGGAATGGGCCTCGACGCCGATGTATGCGAGGCCGTCGACGCCAGCCGTAAGAACGGTGACGCCGCCACACCCGCCCGGTATGTCCGAACCGCAATCGCGGCGTTCTTCCGTGCCAAGCGAGCCGAGCCCGCCCTGACAGTCCACCTCCCCGATCAGGATCCCGTCTCCGGAGTCCACTACGCGTTCGTGTCGAACTCGAGCCCGTGGACATATCTGGAAGAGCGTCCCGTACACACCAATCCGGGAACAACCTTCGACAGTGGACTCGGCATCTTCGCTATGACGAGCACCAAAGTCCTACCGTCTCTGCGGGTTGTGCGACAGCTCCTCGCACGCGGCGCAGAACCGAAATCGAAGGTCCTTCTACGCACCGACGACGTCCCGACAATCACCATCGAATCGTCGCGACCGATCGGACTGCAGATGGACGGCGACTACATCGGACTTCGCGAAAAAGTCGAATTCACCTCGGTCCCGGATGCACTGGAAGTGTTCGCACCGATTCCGACGTGAGTCAGGCAACACGTTTGACCTGCAAAAACTCTGATGCCGAATAGTCGAAATCGGGTAAAATGCCGGTGACGCCCAGGTGGCCGTCAGGTGTGTCACAAATTAGTGAGTTGGCCCACGAACCCGTTCAAACCTATTGACATACCGCCAGTTCGTGAAAGCATTCACAAGTAACAGTGCGGAAACATTGATGACGCACACACAAACTCATTGGTACCAAATGGTGTGAATACACACCCAATTAAGGAGCGAAAAAAGATGGACTGGCGCCACAACGCAATCTGTCGCGACGAGGATCCCGAACTGTTCTTCCCGGTGGGAAACAGTGGACCGGCCCTCGCTCAGATCGCTGATGCCAAGGTTGTCTGCAACCGCTGCCCCGTCACCGCCGAGTGCCTGTCCTGGGCTCTCGAGTCCGGCCAGGATGCAGGCGTCTGGGGCGGAATGAGCGAAGACGAGCGTCGCGCACTCAAGCGTCGTAACGCACGTACCCGTGCACGCACTTCCGTCTAGGTAGAACCGAGACGTTCGACTCGCGGCGGAGAACAGCCCCTCCGCACAGTCGAAGACGACAGCCCGACACCACATGGTGTCGGGCTTTTTGTCTGCTCGAATCGCTAACGCTGCTCGAATCAGTAACGCGCAGTGCGTCTACCGAGCGGCACACGCAGAACCGCGTCGGTGCCGCCACCGCTTCCCGGGTGCAGTCCGAGCGAGCCACCGAGTTCGGCGCCCAACAAAGTCCGCACGATCTGGAGTCCGAGCCGATCGGACTTCTCGAGGTCGAAGTTCTCCGGCAGGCCGCGCCCGTTGTCGTGGATGATCACGTCCAACCAGCGCGCAGAACGCTCGGCGCTGAGTGTGACCGTGCCGGTCACTCCCGGATCGAAAGCGTGCTCGATCGCGTTCTGCACCAACTCCGTCAGCACCATGACCAGCGGGGTGGCGCGCTCGGCGGAGAACACTCCGAAACTGCCCTCACGCCGAATCGCCACCGGCACACCCACTCCCGCGACATCGGAGAGCATGGGAACCAACCGGTCGATCACCTCGTCGAGATCCACCTCTTCGTCCACCGACATCGACAAGGTGTCGTGAACGAGGGCGATGGACGTCACGCGCCTCACCGACTCTGTCAACGCCTGTCGCGCTTCGTCGTTGCCGGTTCGCCTGGCCTGTAGACGCAGAAGCGCCGCGACGGTTTGCAGGTTGTTCTTCACTCGATGGTGAATCTCGCGGATGGTTGCGTCCTTGCTCAGGAGAGCGCGATCACGACGCTTGACCTCGGTGACGTCGCGGACGACGACCGCCGCACCGACATGCCGGCCGCCCGGCTTGAGAACCAGGGCTCGCAGCAGAACGGTCGCCCCGCGCGCCTCGATCTCCATACGGCGACCGGGCTTGTCCGCCAACGTATCTCGGATGTATCCCGCAGCTTCCTGAGACTCGAACGGGTCGGTGACCAACGAACGGGTCAACGCCGCGAGGTCTTGGCCCACCAAATCCGAACTCAGACCCATCCGGTGATAGGCCGAGAGCGCGTTCGGGCTGGCATAGACGACGGTGCCTTCGGTATCGAGACGGATGAAGCCGTCGCCCGCACGTGGGCTCGAGTTCGTGTCGGAGCGCGATTCTCGGATCGGGAAGGTTCCGTCGCTGATCATCTGACACAGGTCTTCGGCGCAATCGAGATACGCGAGCTCGAGCGGACTCTGCGCTCGCTGGTGCGACAGGTTGGTGTCGCGGCTCAGAACCGCGATGACTCGCCCGTCCAGACGCACCGGAACGGCTTCCCGACGCGGCGGCATTCCTTCACGCCACGTCTCGTCTTCCCCGCGCACGACGCGGCCCTCGACGAGAGCGCGAAGAACCTGCGGGTGCTCGGACTCGGAAACGACCGTTCCGACCGCGTCCTCCGGAAAAGCCGTCGATGCCGTTGTCGGCCGGCAATGCGCGACGCAGATGACCGTCCCCTCGGATCGGTTCTTCTCCGATTCGGTGCCCACCCACAGGAGAACGTCGGCAAAGGAGAGGTCGGCGAGCAGTTGCCACTCCCCCACGACGCGCTGGAGATGGTCGACCGCCGCACCGGGAAGATCGGTGTGTTCGGCGAGGAGGTCACTGAGAGTGGACATCGTCCGGCTTAGGAGATCACGGCGATCAGATCGCCTTGCTGAATCACGTCGCCGACCTTGACGCCCACCGTCGTCACCGTTCCCGGAACCTCGGCCAGGACGGGAATCTCCATCTTCATGGATTCGAGGATGACCAGGGTGTCGCCGTCCGCAACGACGTCTCCCTCGCTCACGACGACCTGGTAGACCGTCGAAACCATCTCGGCGCGCACGTCTTCTGCCATCGTGAACCTCACTTCTGTCGGAACTGCACTCTGACCACGAAAATACGTCGACGGATCACTCGATCGACCTGCCAATGGAACCACACCGGCATCGGCGTGAAACAATGACGCGAAAGAAACAGAAGGGAGACCAATCATGGGTAAGCGTGGTCGTAAGAAGCGCAGCCGTAAGGGCAACGCCGCTAACCATGGCAAGCGTCCAAACGCCTGACATGTAGCGCAACAAAACGTCCGAGGGGCGGGGAAGCATTGCTTCCCACGATGGTCCGACGCAACTCGACGGTGAGCCGCTGACGCAGGCTTTCCGGCGCGTGGTCTCCACCGCACTTACGGTTGATCAGGCTCTTGACCTTCTCCTCGATCCCGTAGGCCTCGAGGCACGATCCACAATCGTCGATATGACGCTGCAGGCGAGCACGACTTGAATCGTCGCATTCACCGTCGAGCATCAACCAGACGTCGGCGATGACTGCCGAGCAGTCGAGCCTTTCGAATTCGTCCTGCTCACTCATCGTGTGACACCTTCCGTCTCGGTGGCTGCGACTGTGGCTGTGTCGACCGCGCCGTCCCGATTGAATCCCCGGTCTTTTGCGACATCGGCCAAAAGACCACGCAATTGCTTGCGACCACGGTGCAGTCGCGACATCACCGTTCCGATGGGTGTGCCCATGATCTCCGCGATCTCCTTGTACGGGAATCCTTCGACATCGGCGTAGTACACGGCCATACGGAATTCCTCGGGAAGCGACTGCAGCGCCGCCTTGATGTCATCGTCAGGCAACGCGTCGAGCGCCTCCACCTCGGCCGATCGCAGCCCCGTCGAGGTGTGCTCGGCGGTGGCAGCCAACTGCCAGTCGGTGATCTCGTCCGTCGGATACTGCGCGGGTTGGCGCTGCTTCTTGCGGTACGAGTTGATGTAGGTGTTCGTGAGAATCCGGTACAGCCAGGCTTTCAGGTTGGTACCGGCACGGAACGAACGGAAAGCGGTGTACGCCTTGACGTACGTCTCCTGCACGAGATCCTCGGCATCAGCCGGATTCCGCGTCATGCGCAGGGCAGCGCCGTACAACTGGTCGAGCAGCGGGAGCGCGTCGCGCTCGAACCGGGCAATCAACTCATCCGCAGTTTCGGGCGTTTCGGACACAGCGCCGTCGATAGGTTCAGTTACCCCTGACGGTTCGTCCTTGGGCCGGTCGTGTTCCAGCACTCTGATCCCTTCACTAGCCGTAGGGATCAAGGTTACCGCCAACTGAAGATCCGACCCACGGGCCGGTGGTGGCTCACACACAGCCAGCACGGTCGCTCCTTCGCTTCTCGGGACAAGTTTCATCAACTGGTACCAACACGGGAGTCTGCGACTCTGTTCCCGGCCTGGTCGGATGCACCTGTCGGCGATCCACATAGGGTGTTCCTCATGGCCGGAACAGCGACCCCTGCGACCGTACTTCTCGACAAGTCGAAGACACCGCACCGCGTTCACAGCTACGACCACGATCCTCGCGCCGAATCGTTCGGCGACGAGGCGGTCACTGCACTGGCCGAGTTGGTAGGAGTCGAGGCCGCACAGATCTTCAAGACCTTGGTCGTCAAACTCGACACCGGCAAGCTCGCCGTCGCGGTCCTGCCGGTCCCGAACAAGCTCTCGCTCAAAGCCGCAGCCGCTGCCCTCGGTGCAAGCAAAGCCGTCATGGCCGATCGCGCCGAAGCCGAGCGCTCGAGCGGCTACGTCTTCGGCGGTATCTCACCGCTCGGCCAACGCAAGAAACTGCCGACCGTGATCGATGCGTCGGCGCTCGACTGGGACCGCATTCTCTGCAGCGCCGGTCGACGCGGGCTCGAGATCGAGCTGGCTCCGACGGACCTCGCGCAGTTGAGTGGCGCGGTCACGGCGCAAATCACGGCGGGCTGAGTATCCGGTCGCTACGGTCTCACCATGCGACCACACCTGAAAACTCTTGCACTGACCGCTGCAGCGGCGGCTCTCACCGTCTCGCTGACGGCCTGCGGGAGTTCGGACAATGCCGCCAAGGAAGTCACGGTAGTCGGATCAGGGCAGGTCCGCGGGGCGCCGGACATCCTCAATGCCGACATCGGCATCGAGGTGGTTGCCCCGGATGTATCGGGAGCGGTCTCGGAGGCGAATGACAAGGCCCGTCAGATGATCGACGCGATAGTCGCCGCCGGTGTGGCCCCCGAGGACGTGCAGACAAGCGATCTGTCCGTCCAGCCGCAGTACGACGCCAGCGGCGGACCGTTCGTCGGCGGCAACGTGACCGGCTACCGGGCAACCAACTCGGTACGAATCGTCGTACGCGATCTCGACAAGGCCTCTTCTGTCCTGGACGCCGGCATCGCGGCGGGCGGAAACGCGGCACGGCTCGGCAACGTCGCCTTCGCCATCGACGACGACTCTCAGCTTCTGGCCGACGCTCGCACCCGGGCCTTCGAGGACGCGAAGAACCGTGCCGAGCAGTACGCGGATCTGTCCGGTACGTCGCTCGAGAACGTCGTGACCATCACCGAGGCACACGACACGAGCGGCGGTCAGACCATGCGCGCTCCCGACGCCTCGATGTCCGACATGGTTCTCGCCCCGGGAACCCAGCAGGTCTCGTTCGAGGTGACCGTTACCTGGGCTCTCGGCTGACCACTAGAGCAGGCTGATCTGCTCGCCGGCACGGTCGACGTCCGGCTCGATCAACTCGTGCCCGTTGTTCTTGACACTGTTGACCAGCGGCCGGACTCGATCGACGTCGATCCGCTCGAAGAGGTCCGGCACCGGTTCGAGCAGAGCCGAATCGACGGTGTTGTCGGGATCGAGCCACGCCTCCCAGCGGTCACGAGGCAGGGCGAGGGGCATGCGGTCGTGAACCTGCTCGAGGTGACCGAGAGAGTCGACTGTGACGATCGAGCAGCTCAGGACGGGGCTCGCGTTCTCGACCCTCGGGTCCCGCCAGGCAGACCACACGCCCGCCATGAACAGCCGTGATCCGTCGTCGGGGTGCATGTAGTAAGGAATCTTCGCTGCCTTTTTCCCGCCGGTGGCCTCGGTCTGCCACTCGTACCACCCGTCCATGGGGACCAGGCAACGCTTGAACTTGAAGGCGGTCCGAAACGCCGGCTTCTCCGCCAGCGAGTCGGCGCGGGCGTTGAACAGGACCGGGCCTTTGCCCAGTTCCTTGGTCCACGACGGCACCAATCCCCATCGCATCCGCCGAATCCTCTTGGTCGGATCGCTGTCGGGGTTTTCCCGATCGTGGCGTTCGACGACGGTCAACACCTCGGTCGTGGGGGCCACGTTGTAATCGGCTTCGACGGGCGCCGAGTGGTCCGTCTCGTCGAGCGCATCGAGTTCCACCGCCAGGGTGGCCGGGTCCGCTGTGGTCGCATACCTTCCGCACATGACACCCAGGGTGGCACGGTTTCGACCATTCCCCCACCGATGAGAGAAGATGGACCATGTGAGTCTGAGTCTGTGGAGCGCCCCGAGGGCCCAAGCACCCGTCGATGCAGTGGTGACGCTGCCCGGATCCAAGTCCATCACCAATCGAGCTCTGATTCTTGCCGCACTTGCGGATGGCCCGTCCACGATTACCGGTGCACTTCGCAGCCGTGACGCCGACCTGATGATCGCAGCTCTGCGTGACCTCGGCATCGGCGTCGAGGAAGCCGGCGATCCGACCACGCTTCGCATCACCCCTGGGCCCCTGCGCGGCGGCGAGGTCGACTGCGGCCTGGCCGGCACCGTGATGCGCTTCCTGCCGCCGCTCGCCGCGATGGCCGACGGCATCGTCCGCTTCGACGGCGACGAGCAAGCACGCACACGCCCCCTCGGCACCATCTTGGAGGCACTGCGCGGTCTCGGCGCTCGGATCGAGGGTGACGCACTCCCGTTCACCGTCACCGGAACCGGATCCCTACGCGGAGGAACGGTCACCATCGACGCATCCGGCTCGTCGCAGTTCGTCTCCGGTCTGCTGCTCTCGGCTGCCGCCTTCGAAGAAGGTGTCACCGTCCACCACGACGGCAAGCCCGTCCCGTCCATGCCACACATCGACATGACCGTCGAGATGCTCCGCCTAGCCGGAGTTTCCGTGACGACACCAGCCACGGGCGGAGACGCAGACACGTGGCGGGTGGCACCGGGGCCGGTGCGCGCCGTGGACTGGGCGATCGAACCCGATCTCTCCAACGCCACACCGTTCCTGGCCGCAGCCGCTGTTACCGGCGGAACCGTCAGCGTCCCGATGTGGCCGTCGTCGACGACGCAGCCCGGCGACGCGATCCGCGGGATCCTCGCCTCGATGGGCGCCGACGTCACTCTTGCCGACGGCGTGCTGACCGTTCGCGGCCCGGAGAAACTGCGCGGCATCGACATCGACCTCCACGACGTGGGAGAGCTGACCCCCACCGTCGCGGCCCTGGCTGCTCTCGCCGAGGGCACCTCGCATCTACGAGGTATTGCACACCTGCGCGGGCACGAGACCGACCGTCTGGCCGCGCTCGCCGACGAGATCAACAAGCTCGGCGGCTCGGTCACCGAAACCGACGACGGCCTGACGATCGTTCCCGCGGAACTCCATGGCGGACAATGGCTCTCGTATGCCGACCACCGCATGGCAACAGCCGGCGCCATCATCGGCCTGGTCGTCGACGGCGTCGACGTCGACGATGTCGGAACCACAGCCAAGACACTGCCCGACTTCGAGAACATGTGGATCGACATGCTCGAGAGTTCGCCGGCGACACCGAAGGCAAGCTTCTGAGTCCGCGGCAGTACGACGAGTCCGACGTCCGGGTACGTCCCGGCCGCGGATCCCGCCCCCGTACGAAGACTCGGCCCGAACATCTCTCGGCCGAATCGGGGATGGTGGTGTCGAAGGATCGTGGCCGTTGGGGTTGCGTCCTCGGCGGCGATCCCGACCGACTGATCGTCACGATGCGTGCCCGCGAACTTGGCCGAACCCCCATCGTCGTCGGCGATCAGGTGGACATCGTCGGCGATCTGTCCGGCAAAACCGACACCCTCGCCCGCATTGTCCGGGTCTCCGAGCGTTCAACGGTTCTGCGACGGACGGCCGACGACACCGATCCCTTCGAACGCATCGTCGTCGCGAACGCGGAGCAGTTGCTCATCGTCGTGGCACTCGCCGATCCCCCACCGCGCACCGGTTTTGTCGAGCGCGCACTGGTCGCCGCCTACGTGGGTGGCCTGACACCGATCGTCTGCCTGACCAAGAGCGACCTCGAACCACCCGAGGAATTCGCGAGCACTTTCGCCGACCTCGACATCCAAGTGGTCGTCGCCGGTCGCGACGATCCCCTGGACGAACTGACGCAGATCCTCGAGCACAAGTTGACCGCCCTGATCGGACATTCCGGCGTCGGAAAATCGACATTGGTCAATCGCCTTGTCCCCGATGCCAATCGAGCGGTCGGCATCGTATCCGGCGTCGGCAAGGGCCGGCACACATCGACGCAATCGGTGGCACTCCCCCTCGCCGGTGGCGGCTGGGTGATCGACACCCCGGGCATCCGTTCGTTCGGTCTGGCGCACATCTCGCCCGAGAACGTGGTGGCTGCATTCTCGGATCTCGCTGCGGCGATCGAGGATTGCCCGCGCGGATGCACGCACCTCGGGCCGCCGGCAGACCCCGAATGCAAGCTCGACCTGCTGGAGGGCAAATCCGCTCGACGCGTCGTCGCTGTGCGACAACTGCTGGAAGCGATCAAGTCCAACGATCAGTACTGAGCGACACCCCTTGGCTAGAACAGCAAAGCGGCCCGGCACCATGTCGAATGGTGTCGGGCCGCTTGTTGCGTCTGGTCAGCGCAGGCGGGAAATCAGCGCAGGCCGAGGAGGCTGCGCAGCTTTCCACTCTTGCGCTTACGTGCGATGGCGCTCTTGAGACCGTTACGACGCCCGGTCACGGGATCGACAGTCGACGTCAGTTCGCCGTCGAACATCCGCTCCGACGCCGTCTCGGGCGCATTGTCGACGGTGTCCTTGAGGTACTTGTTGGGCAGCGACAGCTTGGCGATGGTGCGCCAGGACTTGGCGTACTGCACGGCAAGTGGGCCCGTCGTGTACGGCAGGTCGTACTTGTCCGCGAGCTGACGCACCGTGACCGCGATGTCCTTGTAGCGGTTGCTGGGCAGATCGGGGAACAGGTGATGCTCGATCTGGTAGCTCAGGTTGCCCGTCATGAAGTCCATGAGCGCGCTGCCCTCGATGTTGGCGCTACCGAGCATCTGACGCAGGTACCACTGAGCCTGCGTTTCCTTGTCGATGTCTTCCTTGGTGAACTTCTCGGCACCGTCCGGGAAGTGACCGCAGAAGATGACCGCGTTGGTCCACACGTTCCGCAGGGTGTTGGCGGTGAAGTTGGCCGACAACGTGCTCTTCCACGCCGGGCCGGTGATGGCCGGGTAGATGACGTAGTCGCGCAGGACCTGCTTGCCGATCTTCTCGCCGACCTCGCGGAGCTTGCGCTGGGTCTCTTCCTTGTCGGCGCGGCCCTTGGCCACCTTGCCGAGCTCGAGGTGCTGTGCGGCGATGCCGTACTCGAAGAACAGCGCGAGCAGCGTGTTGTAGACCAGATTGCCGGCGTTGAAGGGCTTCCATCGCTGATCGCGGGTGACGCGCAGGAGTCCGTATCCGACGTCGTCGTCCATTCCGAGGACGTTGGTGTACTTGTGATGCAGGTAGTTGTGGGTCTGCTTCCAGTGCGCAGACGGGCCGGTGACGTCCCACTCCCACGAGGTGGAGTGGATCTCCGGGTCGTTCATCCAGTCCCACTGACCGTGCATCACGTTGTGCCCGAGTTCCATGTTCTCGATGATCTTCGAGAGCGTCAGCAGGCCAACTCCGGCGAGCCACGCCGGACGGCGACGGCTGGCGAAAAGCACTGCGCGGCCGCCGATTTCGAGTGAACGCTGCAGGCGAATGACGTTGCGCACGTAGCGCGCGTCCTTTTCGCCGCGCGACTCCTCGATGTCGCGACGAATCGCGTCGAGTTCGCGGCCGAGCGCCTCGATGTCGGCGTCCGTGAGATGTGCATATTCCTTGACATCTGCAATCGCCATGGAAAGCCTCCTAGCAGTGAGTTAGGCGCAAAGTAGTAAGTGCAGAACGATCATGACTTCGAATCGTTCAGATCAACTGCACCTACTGTAGCGTAACTTACGGCACCGTAGGTTAGGTTTTTCCCGATGTAACCTATATCACTTCCGGCGCTTCGGCATGCGAGAACGCGCCTGCGACTTGAGTGCGGTCAACAATCCGAGGCGCTTGCCGGTGACCGGATCGGTACGCAGGTCCTCGACCATCGCCATGGCTGCGTCCCGGAACCCTGAGTCGCGGAACCGTAGTTCCGAGGACGTTTCCGGAGCATTGTCCGAGGTCGCAGTCAGCCACTTGTCCGGCAAGGCCAGCTTGTGGATCGTGCGCAGCGCCAGGAGATACTGCTTGAAGAGCGAACCTGTGGTGTACGGGAGATCGAACTTCTCGCACAATGCACGCATCTTCACGGCAATTTCGGGGTAGCGGTTGCTCGGCAGATCAGGGAAGACGTGGTGCTCGATCTGGTAGCTCAAGTTGCCGCTCATGAGTCCCATGAGCTTGCCCGAATTGAAGTTCGCGCTACCGAGCATCTGGCGCAGGTACCACTCGTGACGAGTCTCCTGCTCGAATTCGGCAACGGTGAACTTCTCGGCGCCGTCCGGGAAGTGACCACAGAAGATGACGACGTACGCCCACAGGTTGCGCACGAGAT
This sequence comes from Rhodococcus sp. P4_E4, assembly GCF_056401575.1. Classification (NCBI taxonomy): domain Bacteria; kingdom Bacillati; phylum Actinomycetota; class Actinomycetes; order Mycobacteriales; family Nocardiaceae; genus Rhodococcus; species Rhodococcus sp. P4_E4. Next base: position 187,367 of record NZ_JBFUJB010000023.1, read on the forward strand.
TCGCGGTGGCATTGGCCGTCATGGTCGACTTCCACGCCGGCCCCGTCAGCGCGGGGAACAAGATGAAGTCCTTGCCCACCTGACGAAAGATCTTGCGCGCGAAGTCTTTGTTCGCCTGCGAGTTCAGTTGCCCCTTTTCCGCGCCCTCCAACTCGGCTGCCGCCGTGAGGTCGTGCAGCGCGATGCCCCACTCGAACGTGGCCGCCAAGATCACGTTGGCGATCGGCTGGAAGAGGTTGATCGGCTTCCACGGCTCGTCACGCGTCATACGCAGGATCCCGAAACCGAGGTCCTCGTCCATCCCGACGACGTTGGTGTACGTGTGGTGCTGGTAGTTGTGCGCACGCTTCCAGTGCTCGGAAGGACCGGTCTGATCCCACTCCCACGAAACGGAGTGAATCTCGGGATCGTTCATCCAGTCCCATTGCCCGTGCATGACGTTATGCCCGAGCTCCATGTTCTCGATGATCTTCGACAGGCTCAGCAGGGTCGTGCCGACCAGCCATGCCGGTCGGTACCGACTGCCGAACAGCGCGATACGCCCACCGAGCTCCAACGCCCGCTGGACGCGAATGACGCGACGAATGTAGCGGGCGTCCCGGATTCCACGAGAGTCTTCGATGTCTAGTCGAATCTGATCGAGTTCACGTCCGAGAGCTTCGACATCGGCCTCGGTGAGGTGCGAAAACTCTTTGATATCGGTGATGGCCACCGTGGTCCTCCGTGTGCCTAGAAGCTATGCGTCCAGCGTACAGTCGCCGGCGGCAGCGGAGATGCACGTCTGAATCCGCTCGCCCTCCGCGTGCTGTTTTCCCGAGCGTAGGTCGATTGCGTGGCCGGCGACGAGAGGCACGACACACGTCTGGCAGATGCCCATGCGGCAACCGAAGGGCATCAAGGCGCCGGACTGCTCGCCGGCTTCCAGAAGCGTCGTCGCGCCGTCGACGGTGATCGTCTTACCCGACTTCTCGAACGTGACCGTGCCGCCGTCCGCCGAGGCGTCGATGCGTGAAACCGCGAATCGCTCCATATGGAGTCGATCCTCGATGCCTTCCGCCTTCCAGACGTCTTCGAGCTCGTCGAGCAACGGAAGGGGTCCGCACGCCCAGGTGTGGCGCTCACGCCAGTCGGGGCAGACCGTGTCGAGAGAACTGAGTTTGAATTTTCCGTCGCGGCGAGTGAGCTGAACGTGACTCACGAAGTCCTCGTGCTCGGCGTGCAGTGCCGTGAGTTCGTCGGCGAACATCACGTCGGATTCCGTCGGCGCCGAGTGGATGTGCATGACGTCGGGCAATTGACCGCGCCGGTTCATCGTCCGCAACATGCCCATGACCGGAGTGATGCCACTGCCGGCGGTGATGAACAGGATCTTCTCCGGCGGCGGATCCGGCAACGCGAAGTTGCCCGAAGGCGTGGCCAGTCGAACGATGGTTCCCGACGGCACGGCCCCGCTGACGAGGTGGCTCGAGAGAAAGCCCTCTGGCATGGCCTTGACCGCGATGGAAATGCGCTTGTTCTCCCAGTTGGGAGGCGAAGTAAGTGAGTACGACCGCCAATGCCAGCGTCCGTCGATATGCAGACCGATGCCGATGTACTGCCCCGGCTGGTAGTTGAAGTCGAATCCCCAACCCGGCTTGATGACGATGGTCGCCGAATCCGTGGTCTCAGGCCGGACTTCGACGATCTGACCACGCAGCTCGCGGGCGGACCACAACGGATTTGCGAGGTGCAGATAGTCGTCGGGAAGCAATGGTGTGGTCAGCCGCGCCGCCGCACCACGAAGCAGATTGAGCTTCGACCGCGCTGCCGGAACTACCGACGCTGCCGGTGCCTCGATCCAGTCCTTCAGACCCATCAGACCTCCACCTCTCACCTTCCGAACCCACTGCCTACGGTACCGTAGGTTATCAGGTTACGGTACCGTAGGTTACTTCACGGTAAGCACATTCACAGCAGGTCGAGCAAGAACGGCAACTCCTGCGCGGCGTACCACGCCAACTCGTGGTCCTCCGCGTCGCCGAGCGTGAACTCGGCATCAGCATCGCCGAGATCCGCCGCGTCGACTATGCCAGCAGCGCGCTCGATGTCCGATTCTGCCTGTTGGAGGTCGACATGCACAGATGCAACCTGAGCCATCGTCAGAGGACCCGCCAATCGAACTACAGAATCGTCGAGATCGGGCCGCAACTTCACATCGGCATCGTCGACGTCGGCGGCAACGACAGCACGCCGGAAGGTGACGTCACCCTCGGTTCCGGCGATCAGGCGCAGCGACGCACGCGCAGCCTCACCCATGGCGACCTCGGCCAACTCGTCGTCATCGCCCGCCGCATACGACTCACGCAGAGTCGGGGTGACCGCAAAAGCCGTCCGGCTCATCGGGTCGAACTCCTGATCTGCGACCAACTTCTGCAAAATCTCGACCGTCGCCGGTACGTACACCCTCATGAGACCACCTTCATGCTCGTTCGTCACCGACTCGCATCCGTCAATTCCTCGAGTGACTCGAAGATCAGCGAACGAACGACGTCGACGTCCGACATCGCGTCACGGTCGGCATTCAAACCGTAGTAGACATTTCCGTCGTACGACGTCAGGGCGATGCTGAGTGTCTGATTCTTGAGCAGTGGCGACACCGGATACATCTCCAGCATCCGAGCCCCACCGAGGTAGAGCGGGAACTGTGGCCCTGGCGCATTGGTGATCATCAAGTTGAACATTCGCTGCGACAGACTACTGGCCGCACGGGAGCTCATCGCATGCAGCGTCGCCGGCGCAAACCCAGACATTCGCACCATCGTCTGCGCGGTGACCCGCCGACCCTGACGCGCGAATGCCTCCGTCGCATGCGCAACGTGAGAGAGCCGAACAACCGCGTTGGGTTCACCGACAGGCAGGTCGATGAGGAACGAGGAAACATGCCCCGGCGCCTGCGGATCGTCGACGTCGGGACTCTCGGGGCCGTCCGTGTACACCGACATGGGCACCATCGCCCGCACGATGGTCGCCTCGGTCACCGGCTCACCACGCGAGAGCAGCCAGTTCCGCATCGCACCTGCGATGACGGTGAGAATCACGTCATTGATCTCGCACCCGTACCGCGCGCGAATACGTCGATAGTCCTCGAGAGACGTCTTGGCCACCGCAAGGCGTCGATTGCGCGAGATGGTGGCGTTGAGCGGGCTCGACGGGGCCACCTGGGTCGCCGTTCGAACCACTTCCGCGAGTTTCCCGAGTGCACTCACAGCCTCGGTGACGGATGTGGTCACGTCGTTGAACGCTGCACGCGCCCGTGCGATCCCCTCCCCCGGGCTCGTCACGAGATCTGCCATTGCACTGACCAACAAGCTGGTATCGCTCGGCGGCCTGGCGGGCATCCACAATTCTTCGGGGCCTGGCGCTCGATTCTTCTCCGGATCGAAGATCACCTGACTGATCTCTGGAGCCGCCTCGCCGTCCACCAACGACGAATGAGACTTCGTGAAGATGGCAAATCTGTTTCTGGTCAGCCCCTCGACCAGGTACATCTCCCACAACGGCCTCGTGCTGTCGAGTGGTCTCGACGTCAGCCGCGCGATCAGATCCATCAGCTGTTCGTCGGAACCTGGTTTGGGCAGAGCCGATCGGCGTACGTGATAGGTGATGTCGAAATCCGAGTCGTCCACCCACACGGGGCGGGCCAGGCCGAACGCCACCTCACGCACTCGCTGGCGGTAACGCGGAACCGATCCGAGCCGCTCTTCGACCAGACGAAGCAATTCCTCGTGATCGATCCCGTTTCGCAGTTGCCGGAAGATCCCCAACGAGCCGACATGCATCGGCGTCGTCCCGGCTTCGAGGAAGTAGAAAGCAGCATCCTGAGTCGTCAGTCTGTTCACCATGGCTTCGTGTCCCCTCCTTCGCCGAGATCGAACAGAATCGACAACTCCTCGATGGTCGATTCGGAGCCGACGTGGTGGACCCCGACCATCCCGACCGCCACCGCCGCCCGGACGTTGATTTCGAGATCGTCCACGAAAACGAAGTCCTCCGGCTCGACGCCCAAACGACTCGCCGCCAACAGATAGATCTCGGCGTCGGGCTTCGCCATCTCGACATCACCGGACAAGATCACGTCGTCGACCAAGACCCCGTCTCCGAGATCCCGCAACCACTGAGCATTGGCACCGCCGGGATCGTTGCTGACGATTCCCGTCACGATTCCGCGGGCCTTCACCGCGCGCACGACCGCGCTCAAGCCGTCGAGATCCGATCCCGGACCGAACAGCACGCCACCGACATCCAACAGAAGTCCCCGCACGCCATCACCCTAAGTCGCGATGGTGATCACGGCGACATCTCGAGCGTTTCGTGTCATGCTTCTCACCATCGCTCGGGGGAGCGAAGTCCGAGACGACCATCTCGGACGCACGATCATCCGGGGGGGATGTCATGAAGCAGGACTGCACAATCATTCTCGAGCCGGCGCCACAATTCGAGCCTCACGCGCATACCGTCGCGCTTACGCAGCCGCAGTGCCGACCCGACCGAGCACAGTGCCGAACAGACCGAATGCTGCGGCGCCCACGAAAGTCGCCACACAACGGAACGTCGCCCAGTGCCGGTTTCACTCACGTGCTGGAACCGCAGTTGGCGGGTGCCGACATTTTCTGGAACCGATCACTTCGCCTGGTTCTCGAAACCGTCGACCGGCGACGAAATCCGCGGCAACTCAAGGGCGTATTGACGCCGTCCGTCCTGGAAGTAGTTGCGCGACTTTATACTTCGGAATTTTCGGCCCGGAAGCTGGGCGGCGCGGCCGTTCACCGCACCCACGTTCAAGCAGTGTCGAAGAGTACCGCCGAAGTCTGTGCGACGTACACACGAGGCACGCAGACATTTGCCGTCGCGGGTCGGATCGACCACACAGACGGAACAGGCTGGACGGTCACCGCACTACACGTGGTGTGACCGTCCAGCCTGCTGAGTACTAACTGCGCTGGTAGCTCAGCTGTACTGAACCTCAGCGCTTGCGCTTGGACTTCGGAGCTCGATTGCTCTTCGACTGCGTCCGTGCTGCTTCACGACGTTCGCGGCGCGAGGCGGCCCCGTCACCGGAGTCGGCGGCCGAGTCCCGCGTTGCCTTCGCCTTACCGTCCTCGTCCGGGCCGGTGTACGTCAATCGCGACGGACCTTCGTCGTCAAGTCCCTTGGCGCGCAACGCCGTCGGGGCAGCAGTTCCGGTTGTCCTGGCTGCGGCTTCCTGCGTCGGGAGCGGCTTGGGCGCCGTGGCGGACGCCGCAGCGGCCGAGCCGGCCGTGACGGAGATTCCGCTCGCGGGCTGCGCCGGAGCTGCCTCGACCTGCAGGTTGAAGAGGAATCCGACGGACTCTTCCTTCAATCCGTCGAGCATGCCGATGAACATGTCGTAACCCTCGCGCTGGTACTCGACCAGCGGATCGCGCTGGGCCATCGCACGCAGACCGATTCCCTCCTTGAGGTAATCCATCTCGTAGAGATGCTCACGCCACTTGCGGTCCAGGACCGAGAGGAAGACACGACGCTCGAGTTCACGCATACCGTTTTCGCCGGCGATCGCATCGATCTCGGCTTCGCGCTTCTTGTACGCCGCGTGGGCGTCTTCGAGCAAAGCGGTTCGCAGGTCGTCACGGCTCAGGTCACTGTTGATGCCTGCGCCGTCCTCCCCTGCCAACGTCTTGTGATCGATGCCGACCGGGTAGAGCGTCTTGAGCGCGGTCCACAGCTGCTCGAGATCCCAGTCCTCGACGTATCCCTCGGCGGTGGCACCGTCGACGTAGGCGGTGACCACGTCAGTGATCATCTGCTCGACCTGGCCCTCCATGTCCTCACCCTCGAGGATCTGGCGGCGCTCCTTGTAGATGACCGTTCGCTGCTGGTTCATGACCTCGTCGTACTTGAGGACATTCTTGCGAATTTCGAAGTTCTGCTGCTCGACCTGAGTCTGAGCGCTCTTGATGGCCTTCGAGACCATCTTGGCTTCGATCGGGACGTCGTCGGGAAGGTTGAGGCGCGTCATGATCGACTCGAGTGCCGAACCGTTGAAGCGGCGCATGAGCTCGTCACCGAGCGAAAGGTAGAACCGCGATTCGCCGGGATCACCCTGACGTCCGGAACGACCGCGCAACTGGTTGTCGATACGACGCGATTCGTGACGCTCGGTGCCCAGAACGTACAGGCCGCCTGCGTCGCGGACCTTCTCCGCGTCTGCCTTGACCTCAGCCTTGACCTCGTCCAGGACTGCGTCCCAGGCTGCTTCGTACTCGTCCGGCGTCGTGACCGGATCGAGGCCCTTCTTGCGCAGCGCGATGTCCGCGATGATGTCCGGGTTACCACCGAGAACGACGTCGGTACCGCGGCCGGCCATGTTGGTCGCGACGGTGACCGCACCGGAGCGACCGGCCTCGGCGATGATGGTCGCTTCCTTCTCGTGGAACTTCGCGTTGAGGACGTTGTGTGCAACGCCGCGCTTGGTGAACTGCTTGGACAGGTACTCCGAGCGCTCGACGCTGGTGGTACCGATCAGGACAGGCTGGCCGTTCTCGTGGCGCTCGACGACGTCGTCGACCACCGCGTCGAACTTGGCTTCCTCGGTCTTGTAGATGAGGTCGCCGTTGTCGACTCGGACCATCGGGCGGTTGGTCGGGATCGGGATCACACCGAGGGTGTAGGTCTGGTGAAGCTCGGCAGCTTCCGTCTCGGCGGTACCCGTCATGCCGGACAACTTGTCGTACAGACGGAAGTAGTTCTGCAGGGTGATGGTGGCGAGAGTCTGATTCTCCGCCTTGATCTCCACCTTCTCCTTGGCCTCGATCGCCTGGTGCATGCCCTCGTTGTAGCGGCGGCCGACCAGCACGCGGCCGGTGAACTCGTCGACGATGATGACCTCACCGTCGCGGACGATGTAGTCCTTGTCCTTGGTGTAGAGCTCCTTGGCCTTGATCGCGTTGTTCAAGTAGCTCACCAGCGGAGAATTCGCGGCTTCGTACAGGTTGTCGATACCGAGCTGGTCCTCGACCAGTTCGACGCCCGCCTCGTGCACACCGATGGTGCGCTTGCGGATGTCGACCTCGTAGTGGACGTCCTTCTTCAGCAGCGGCGCGATGCGAGCGAACTCGCTGTACCACTTGCTGGAGCCGTCGGCCGGGCCCGAGATGATGAGCGGGGTTCGGGCTTCGTCGATGAGGATCGAGTCGACCTCGTCGACGATGGCAAACGCGTGGCCACGCTGGACCAGGTCGTCCAGCGAATGCGTCATGTTGTCGCGCAGGTAGTCGAAGCCGAACTCGTTGTTGGTGCCGTACGTGATGTCGGCTGCGTAGGCGACGCGGCGCTCGGCCGGCGTCATACCCGAGAGAATCACACTGGTCTCGAGGCCGAGGGCGCGGTGAACGCGACCCATCCACTCGGAGTCACGCTTGGCGAGGTAGTCGTTGACCGTGACCACGTGGACGCCGTCGCCGGCGATCGCGTTGAGGTATGCCGGAAGAACACAGGTCAGGGTCTTGCCCTCACCGGTCTTCATCTCGGCGACGTTGCCGAAGTGCAGGGCCGCGCCGCCCATGATCTGCACGTGGAAGTGCTTCTGGTCGATCACGCGCCACGACGCCTCGCGGGCCACGGAGAATGCCTCGGGCAGCAACTCGTCGAGGGTTTCCCCGGCGGCGTAGCGCTCACGGAACTCGGTGGTCTTGGCTTTGAGTTGCTCGTCTGTCAGGCCTTCGACATCGGGCGACAGAGATTCCACATGCTCGGCGATGTGCTTGAGCCGCTTGACCATGCGACCTTCACCAACACGGAGCAGCTTCGATAGCGACAGCGACGGCACAGTCTTCTTCGTCCTCAATCTTCGGCGACAGGGGTCACACACTGAAAATCCGGCCGGGGTCCGAAAACTCCGGCCGGATTCCATGGTAGGCGCTACCGGCGGCGAGCGAGCAAACCCACCACCGATTGGGTCATGTCAGGCGGATCAATCCGTAGTCGAAAGCGTGACGACGGTAGACGACGGACGGCTTGTCCGACTCCTTGTCATGGAAGAGAAAGAAGTCGTGTCCGACCAGTTCCATCTCGTACAGAGCGTCGTCGATGGTCATCGGCTCGGCCGGGTGATCCTTCGTGCGGACCACGCGTCCCGGGCCGTCGTACTCGTCCGGCTCTTGGCCGTTCAGCGAAATGTCCGGTGTGACTCCGAGCGAGTCTGCGTCGACGAGGGAGGCGGTTGCCTCCGCGACGGACACCGGTCGCTTGTCGCCGTAATGGACCTTCTTGCGGTCCTTGGTTCGACGGAGGCGACTCTCGAGCTTGTCGATCACCGATTCGAAGGCGGCGTAGAAGCTGTCTGCGGACGCTTCGGCTCGGGCCACCGGGCCTTTACCTCGAGCGGTGATCTCGACGCGCTGGCAACTCTTGGCCTGTCGTCGGTTGCGTTCATGTTGGAGTTCCACGTCGAAGTGGAATATGGAGGGGTCGAAGTGTTCGAGTCGCGCCAGCTTTTCCGAAACGTAGATTCGGAAGTGATCGGGGATCTCGACATTTCGTCCCTTGACTACGACGTCGGATCTCGGAGCTGCGGCATTCTCGGAACGCTCGATGGTGGCGTCCTCGATGAAAAACGAGGCTTGCGAAGGGGTCGTCACTCGTACCTCCCAATTACGGCCCCGCCCCACGGTGGGCGGCGGCAAATTCTGCAAGTACCGAGAGGGGATCCGCCCGGCACCAGTATCGAAGTACCACCTCCTACCAGTATTTTCGGGTGTGCCGCCGACGCTAGTACGTAACGCGCGCGAGTGCCACTGTTCCAACGAAATTCATCTAAGCCCCTGCAAGAACAAGCACGAGAGTTGTCCGAATCCCACTGAGCGCGAGAGCCCGAACCGACTCTGCCGCAGTTGCTCCCGTGGTCAGGACGTCGTCGAGCAGGACGATGTCGCCGTCCCCGACAATCGAAGAGACTGCAGTGGTGTCGAGAGACACATGACCGTTCACATTGGTCACCCGGTCGGCCGCGGACAGTCCGACCGAGTCACGTACGCCTCGCGTCATCCGGAGAATCGGACAGACACGTACCGGACGCCCCTCGACAGAACCAACTTCTCGCTTTTCGCGCACACTCTCGGCTATCCGGCGAACCGGATCACCCCCGCGAGATCGCGCCGCTCGGGCGCGTGTGGGAGCCGGCACCAGCATGATCGGCGTACGACCCCCGCCGCCGACCTCGCCCCACCGTTCCAGAGTGCCCAATGCGCCGGCCACAGCGATCCCCAGAGGCGTCGCGAGGTCTCGACGACCCCGTTCCTTCATCTCGATCACACTGCGCCGCCTCGGGCCGTCGTAGCGGCCGAGTGCCCAGACCGGCACGCCCGGGTCTACGCGCGGACTCAGTTGAACCGGATGGTCACGCAGCAGTTTCGCGCACTCACCGCACCACAGCGTCCCCGTGCGGCCACACCCACCACACTCGCGTGGCAACAGCAGATCGAGCAATCCGGCACCGAATTTCTTGTCCCCCATGGCCGAATCATGAATCAGAGCACCGACATGCATCAGAGCACAGACATGCACCAGAGCACAGAGACGTCAGCCCGGTAGAACCGGAATCGCCTTCTGTCCGGTCAGCACAGTCACTTCACGCCAGCGTCGATCCCCGGCGGGGTCGTTGTTGTTCAGTTGGAACACCGCACGCGCGTCGGCGACGTACTCGGTGGTCGGCGACGCATCCACGGAGGTGACGGGAGCGGTCAGGTTTCCACTCGGCAGCGCGTCCATTCGTGAACCGTCTATGGCGACCTGGACGACCGGTATGTCGGCTCCACTGCGCGCGATCACGATGGTGTCGCTGTTGCTCCAGTCGAGTGAGAGCGCGGTACTGCCCAAGCCGGACGCCACCGCACGCGGACTCGTCAGGGCGTAGACCCCGCTGGGTGTGCGCACGACCACGGCCAGGTAGACCTTGCCGTCGATGATCATCGCGGCTCGCACGCCGTCGCGGGATAAACGTAATTCCGAGATCGTGGAACCGACCGACGTCAACGCCCCGACATCGACGTTGGTGACCGACACCCGACCGGTTCCTGGTTCGCGGACGACCCGAACGACGGTATTGCCGTTCACCGCCGCCCAGACCGCGTTGTTGTCCAGCTCCCACGAGGGTCGGGTGATGGCGCTGCCTTCGAGCACCGGAGCGGAACCATCGCCGTATGTACCGAGCGACAAGTCGAACCGGGTGGCTGGATCCGGCCGAGCCGTGTCTGCGACGGCTGCGACCAACTTGCCGTCCCGCGAGAGAGCAGCCGCCGTGAGGTTGCCCGCATTGCCCGCGAATCCGGGCACCGGAGTCGCCTCCTGCTCGCTGACGCTCACCAGTGAACCGTTGCGCAGTGCGTGCAGTCCGACGGTCGCACTCGTGGTGGCCAGCGGGTTGGTGGACGCGACGTCGGCGGTGGTCCAGCCTTCCGCATGAGCCGCGTCCAGCGGTTCGCCGTCGATCTCCAGAACGTACGGCCCCGCGACATCGGCATTGGCGAGCGTCCAGATGACTTGCGCTGCAAACAAACCGCGCGTCGCAGCATCCATCGGGTTGTCCAGACGGAAGTTGATGCGCACACCGCCGAGACCGACCCCGACCTGTCCCGGCTTCCCGTCGGCCTTGGTGATCGGACCGATCACCGACACGCCATTGCCGAGTTCGTTTCGTACAGCCGGCGCCAGCGCTGCCTTCGGTCCGTCGATCATCAGGCCGATCAGCTGAGCTGCCACCTGGTCCTGTCCGCCGGAGATCCAGCGAAGGTCGGGGACGACTGTCTGGCTGGTCGGGTCGAGGAAGAACAACGACTTCCGCTGATATGCGCCGAGGAACTGCGGGCGCTCCATGATCACACCGGGTGGCAGATCGCTGATACGCCATTCGCCATCGGTCAACGTCAGCGTCATCTTCGCTTCGAAGCTGCCCTCTTCGGGGACGTACAGCCCGCCGGGGTCGAGGCGACCGACCTTGTTCACACGAATCGTGTACACCGCTTCGGAACTGGTTCGCGACGCCGACAGGGTGTCGATCTTGTCGACGATGACGGCACTGGCCGCGTCGTCCCAGCGCGCCGAGGCGTCTTTGGTGAGGTACTGACGGGCTGCAGCATGCCGGTTGGACGGATCGGTACTCGCCTTGACGAAGTCACGTACCAGCAAGTCCGGCTCTCGCCCCGATGCCGGTGATTCGACGGAGGTTCCGGGCACGGCTGTTGCCAGAGTTCCGATTGCCTGCGGCGAGGAGGATTCCGGCAGACTCGCGCACGCGCCGGTCAGCAACAGCACGCTGAGCGTTGTTGCGAGAAGTGCCAGACGGCGGCGGGTTCCGATCATGATCGATCCCCACCGTTGGACTCGTTCCGCGAGTCCGATTCGCGCGGAGTCGGCAGGGACGACGTGACCTCGCCGACGGTATCGGCGACGATATCGGCTTCGCTCGGGGTGCGGACGAACTTTGTGGTCGTCGGCTTGAGAGGCAGTGGGCTCGACACGACTTTCTTGCCACGGGTGCGCGAGAGCGTCAGCCGGAAGCATGCGCCGACTCCCGGTTCGCCCCAGGCCTCGAGCTTGCCGTCGTGCAGATTCGCGTCCTCGACGCTGATCGCGAGGCCGAGTCCGGTGCCGCCACTGCGGCGCACGCGGGACGGGTCCGAGCGCCAGAACCGGTTGAAGACCAACTTCTCCTCGCCCGGACGCAACCCGACGCCACTGTCGCGGACGATGAAGGCGAGGGCATTGTCGTCGGCGCGAAGGCGAAGCAGAATCGGCTTCCCCTCACCGTGGTCGATGGCGTTGGCCAGGAGATTTCGCAGGATGCGTTCGACGCGGCGCGGATCGACATCTGCCATGACGGGCTCGTCCGGCATGTCCACGATCAGTTCGGTGCCGGATTCGCGGGCGAGATGGCGAACTGTGGAAACGGCCGCTCGCGCACACATACGCACGTCGAGTTGTTCGGATGCGAGTTCCGCGACACCGGCGTCGTGGCGGGAGATCTCGAGGAGGTCCGCCAGAAGCCCCTCGAACCTGTCCAGCTCGGCGACAAGCAGTTCCGACGACCGACGCAGCATCGGGTCGAGGTTCTCGCTGCCGTCGTAGATCAGGTCGGCGGCCATTCGGACCGTGGTCAGAGGTGTGCGGAGTTCATGGCTGACATCGGAGGTGAAGCGTTTCTGGAGACTACCGAACTCCTCCAACTGGGTGATCTGTTTGGACAGACTCTCGGCCATCTCGTTGAAGGACATGGCCAAACGCGCCATGTCGTCCTCGCCGCGGACCGGCATTCGTTCCTTGAGTCGGCCGTCTGCGAAACGCACCGCGATTCGTGAGGCCGATCGGATGGGAAGCACGACCTGCCTGGCAACCAACAGCGAAATCGCAGCCAGGAGCACCAGCAACACGGCTCCACCGATCAGCAGGGTGCTTCGAACAAGCGACAGACTCCGGTCTTCGCTTGCGAGCGGGAAGATCAGGTACAGCTCGAGTCCCGATATCGACGACGCGGTGGGGCTACCGATGATCAGCGCGGGACCGGAGTAACCGTTCGGGTTGGACACCGTCGCGAATTGGTAGCTGATCTGGCCGCGTTTGACGAACTCGCGCAGGTTGTCGGGGATTTGATCGACCGGTCCCGAACTCGTCGGCTGGCGCGGCCCGTCCCCGGGCACGATGAGCACCGGATCGAAGGTGCCGGCCGACCCGGAGGCCTGGCCCGAGGTCTGGTTTCGACGGCTCGTCAGTCCGGATGCAGCGCTTTCCAATTGAACGTTGAGCGCCGTCGAATCGTCGACACCCGCGAGTTGGTCTTCGACGATGCCGCGGGCACGTTCCATTTCTTCGGTCGCCGCGGTGATCTTCGTTTCCAACAGTCGATCGGTGATCTGGCTGGTCAGCACGACACCGAGAATGACGATGACGATCAAGGACAGCGTCAAAGTCGAGACGACCACTCGCAACTGGAGCGAGCGTCGCCACGTGTGCGCGAGGGTGTTGCTCATCGAGTGACACCACCGCAGAAATGGCGTCAGCCGTCGATTGAGACGACGACGCCACCTGGAAACTCCGCTCACGGCGGTCCGGCCTTGTAGCCGACCCCCCTGACCGTCAGAACCACTTCGGGATTCTCGGGATCAGTTTCGACCTTGGCGCGCAAACGCTGAACGTGCACGTTCACCAGACGGGTGTCGGCGGCGTGGCGGTATCCCCACACCTGCTCGAGGAGGACTTCACGGGTGAACACCTGGCGCGGTTTGCGCGCCAATGCGACCAGCAGGTCGAATTCGAGTGGTGTGAGCGAGATCTGCTCGCTGCCGCGGCTGACCTTGTGCGCCGGAACGTCGATCACGATGTCGGCGATGCTCAGCAGCTCGGCCGGTTCCTCTTCGGTGCGGCGCAGGCGAGCGCGAACTCGCGCCACCAACTCCTTCGGCTTGAACGGCTTCATGATGTAGTCGTCCGCACCGGATTCGAGGCCGAGCACGACGTCGACTGTGTCGGTCTTGGCCGTCAACATCACGATGGGCACACCGGAATCCGCACGCAGAACCCGGCATACGTCGATCCCGTTCATTCCGGGAAGCATGAGATCGAGCAGGACGAGATCGGGGCGCGTCTCACGCACTGCCGCGAGCGCCAGGGTTCCGTCGCCTACCACGTAGGGATCAAAACCCTCACCACGCAGCACGATCGTGAGCATCTCGGCGAGTGCCGTGTCGTCGTCGACAACCAGAATCCTTGGTTTCATATCCCTATCGTTGCATCTCGGAGCGATGAATCAGACCGTTACGAGGCCGTGCGGCGTGCCGCGTCTTTCCCTCTACTGTGCCGGAAAGTTCGAATCCCGGCTGCCAGGGTGACCGATCACGCGAAATCCGCGAGCCTGCGTGCCAGATCTGCCGGGTCCGTCTCCGGCCCCACGATCCACCAGGGTGAGGCCCAGTTCGTCGCTGCCAACTGCTTGTAGAGCTCACCGGTTCTGGCCTGCAGACCGCCGTCGCGCTCGTAGGCGTCGAGCTGACGCGACGCGTCCTGGGCCTCACGGGAGCGGGCGCGCTGCTCGGCCAGGGCTACCGGCACGTCGAGGTACAGCTGCAGATCGGGAGCGGGGAGAGCGAGTCGACCCAACTCCAATTCACGGATCCAGGCGACCATCTCGCCGTCCACGCCCTGATGCACGCGCGCCGCGTTGTAGGCAGCGTTGGAGGCAACGTAGCGGTCGAGGAGAACAATGTCGTTGGCGGACAACAGTTCCGAGATCCGATCCGCAGCACCGGCGCGGTCCAAGGCGAACAGGACTGCCATCGCGTTCACGGATTCAGCCAGGTCTCCGTGTGATCCTTTGAGCGCCTCGGCAGCAAGATCCGCGTGGATCGACTTTCCGTACCGCGGAAAATCCAGAGTCGCGATCGACGTGCCGCCGCGGCGGAGTTCGGTCTCCACTTTGCCGATCAACGTTCGCTTTCCAGCTCCGTCGAGGCCTTCCAATGCCACCAGTGTTCCCACGGCGGACAAGCCTATCCCCCGGCCTGCTTGCGCAGACCGGGGGACGGCGGGCACTACATTCTCAGCGACGAATCGCCGGGTCAGTAGCGGTAGTGCTCCGGCTTGTACGGGCCTTCGACGTCGACGCCGATGTACTCAGCCTGATCTTTCGTGAGCTTGGTCAGCGTGCCACCGAGTGCCTCGACGTGGATCTTGGCGACCTTCTCGTCGAGGTGCTTCGGGAGGCGGTAGACCTCGTTGTCGTACTCGTCCGGCTTCGTCCACAGTTCGATCTGTGCGATGACCTGGTTGGAGAAGCTGTTGCTCATCACGAACGACGGGTGGCCCGTCGCGTTGCCGAGGTTGAGCAGGCGGCCTTCGGACAGCACGATGATCGAGTGGCCGTCGGCGAAGGTGAACTCGTCGACCTGCGGCTTGATGTTGATCCGCGTGACGTCGCCGGACTTCTCGAGGCCTGCCATGTCGATCTCGTTGTCGAAGTGACCGATGTTGCCCAGGATGGCCTGGTGCTTCATGGCCTTCATGTGCTCGAACGTGATGATGTCCTTGTTACCGGTGGACGTGATCACGATGTCGGCCCAGCCGATGGCCTGCTCGACTGTCTTGACCTCGAAGCCGTCCATGAGCGCCTGAAGGGCGTTGATGGGGTCGACCTCGGTGACCGCGACGCGAGCGCCCTGGCCACGAAGTGCCTCGGCACAACCCTTGCCGACGTCTCCGTAACCACAGACCAGCGCAGCCTTGCCGCCGATCAGAACGTCGGTGCCGCGGTTGATGCCGTCGAGCAGCGAGTGGCGTGTGCCGTACTTGTTGTCGAACTTGCTCTTGGTGACCGAGTCGTTGACGTTGATCGCGGGGAACGTGAGTTCGCCGGCAGCGGCAACCTGGTACAGACGCAGAACGCCCGTGGTGGTCTCCTCGGTGACACCCTGGACGGACTCGGCGATCGCAGTCCACTTGCCCTTGTCAGCGGCGAGCGACTGACGCAGAAGCGCAAGGAAGACCTTGTACTCGTCGGAATCCTGGTCGTCGTCCGTCGGCGGCACGACGCCGGCCTTCTCGAACTGTGCGCCCTTGAGCACCAGCATGGTGGCGTCGCCGCCATCGTCGAGAATCATGTTGGCGGGCTCGCCCGGCCAGGTCAGCATCTGCTCCGCTGCCCACCAGTACTCTTCGAGGGTTTCACCCTTCCAGGCGAAAACCGGAACGCCCTTGGGCTCTTCCGGGGTGCCGTGCGGACCGACGACGATGGCGGCGGCAGCATGATCCTGCGTGGAGAAGATGTTGCACGAAGCCCAGCGGACCTCGGCGCCGAGCGCCGTCAGCGTCTCGATCAGAACCGCGGTCTGAATGGTCATGTGCAGCGAGCCGGAAACGCGAGCGCCCTTGAGCGGCAACACCTCTGCGTATTCGCGACGAAGCGCCATGAGGCCGGGCATCTCGTGCTCTGCCAGACGGATTTCCTTGCGACCGAACTCCGCGAGCGAAAGATCTGCAACTTTGAAGTCGATGCCGTTACGGCTCTCGGCCACGGGCGTTGTTGAAACTGAGGTCGTCATCTGCCTCTCCTGGTTGACGTGCAAACTATGCACAAGCCTATCGGTGTACCAGGCTATCGGTTAGACGCCCTCTCCCGCCCGCCCCTCTACTGCGCGACCCTCTCGCGCCACGTCGATGAATGGCCCGAGCAATGTGCCCAGATCCTCCGCCACCGAAACCTCGGACTCCGGCGGCATCGAAATGTAGCTGAGCCCGAGACGCGCAATCGCCCTGGCCAGAATCCCGGCATCGGCGGGTGACGCCTGAATCCACCCTCGCTGGAAGCTCTCCGCAAGCCGCGACGACGCGCGTTCGATGATGACCGCGCTGTCAGTGGTGATCAGGCGAAGAAGGTCCGGCTTGGCCTCACCGGTGAGCAGAGAGATCACCAACGGGTCGGTTGCGCTGGAGGCGAAAAACGATCCGAAGCCCGCCGTCAGTGCCTCGACTGCACGTCCGTCGTTCGCCACCATGGCCTCGTCCACCGCATCGACGAATCCGTCGGCAAGGCGAAGCGCGTATGCCTCGGCAAGCCCTTGCCTCGAACCGAACTCGTTGTAGAG
Organism: Rhodococcus sp. P4_E4; assembly: GCF_056401575.1. Taxonomy (NCBI): domain Bacteria; kingdom Bacillati; phylum Actinomycetota; class Actinomycetes; order Mycobacteriales; family Nocardiaceae; genus Rhodococcus; species Rhodococcus sp. P4_E4. The sequence continues at coordinate 204,013 of NZ_JBFUJB010000023.1, forward strand.
CGTCTGACGACTCACACCGGCATGCTTGGCCAGAACTGTCAGCGTCACCTCGGACCAGTCACGCTCGGTCAACAACTCACGCATCGAATCGAGCACCGACGTACGCAGCAGCAGGCGCGACGCTTCTTTCTGCGGCAGACGAGTTGGCGTCGAAGTCATGGTGACGACACTACCGCCGCGCTCAGGTCCGTTCGACGCCGACGCAACTCACCGCCGCTCGACCTCCACCATGAAGAAGTCGCTCTTCGCCGCGCCGCAGTCCGGGCAACTCCAGTCTTCGGGAATGTCGTCCCAGCGAGTTCCCGGTTCGATACCGTCCTCCGGCCAGCCGACTGCCTCGTCGTACTCGAAGCCGCATTGCGCGCACTGATACAGCTTGTAGTCGTTCATGATTCACTCCCTGCCGTTGCCGGCATCGGCTCGAAGTCCAGCTTTTCCCTCACGCCGCAGTCCGGACAGCACCAGTCGTCCGGCACGGCATCCCACGGCGTGCCCGCCGGAAACCCTTCTCGTGGTGCACCCTTCGATTCGTCGTAGACGTATTCACACACCGGGCATCGATAGCTGCTCATCACGCTGCTCCGTACCGAGCAAGGATGCGATCACGCTTGGACGGCTGAACGTTGACGCGGGTGATGTCGCCGCCGCAGTGCGCAAGGACCTTGGGATCCATTACTTTTCGCCACAGCGGCGGAACGTAGGCGAGCATGATCATGCTCGCGTATCCACTGGGCAGGTTGGGTGCACCGTCCATGCTTCGAAGCGTCTGATAACGACGTGTCGGGTTCGCATGATGGTCACTGTGACGCTGGAGGTGATACAGGAAGATGTTGGTGCAGATGTGATCGCTGTTCCAACTGTGCTCCGGTGCGGCGCGCTCGTACCGCCCACTGTCCAGACGGCGACGCTTCAGTCCGTAATGTTCGAGGTAGTTGACGGTTTCGAGCAGGCAGAATCCGAAGACGGCCTGCAGCACCAGGAACGGCAGCACCGAGAGCCCGAAAACGGCGACGAGGACACCGAAGAGTACGACGGACATCAACCACGAATGCAGGACGTCGTTGCGAATTGTCCACGGCTTCTTACCCAGTCGATCGAGCCTGGCTTTCTCCAGGGACCACGACGAGCGCAGAGATCCCCACACACTGCGCGGCAGGAAGGTCCAGAAGCTCTCGCCGAAGCGAGAAGACGCCGGATCCTCGGGCGTGGCGACCCGCACGTGGTGTCCACGATTGTGCTCGATGTAGAAGTGGCCGTAAAACGACTGCGCCAGAGTGATCTTCGACAACCAGCGCTCGAGATCGTCCTTCTTGTGACCTAGTTCGTGTGCGGTGTTGATCCCGATTCCTGCGACGCAACCGATACTGATCGCCAGACCGATCTTGGAGATCAGCCCCAGTCCCCCGTCGATTCCGAGCCAGGACAGGTCGGTCGCCGACCAGAGATAGCAGGCCAGGACCAGGCTGGCCAATTGGAACGGTATGTAGATGTAGGTGCAGTACCGGTAGTACTTGTCGTTCTCGAGGCGCTCCATCACCTCGTCCGGCGGATTCTCGCCGTCCGGACCGAAGAAGATGTCGAGGATCGGGAGCAGGATGTAGACGAGCAACGGCCCGATCCACCACCACACCGGCGAGACCGCGTTCCACCCGAGACTGTTGAACAACGCGACCAATCCGACGGCAATGAAGACCGCCGTCGGCGGCACCAGGCCGAGCAGCCAAAGATATCTCTTCTTGTCACGCCACTGCTCGGGCGGGAGTGTCTGCCCGGACTGCGAGTTCACGTGCGTCGACACGGTCTACCTCCTCGATTCGAACCGACTCGACAACTGTGAGTCAGTTCACCCTGAGATAGACAGTACTACGCTATTTGTACAAGTGATAGACAAATCATAATCTTTGTACATTTACTCGATTTCGCCGCGTTCACGCTTCCCGATCAACGAATGCTGCCTGCTGTAGGCGAAGTAGATGACAACACCGAGGGCCATCCAGACCACGAACCTCATCCAGGTCTCCACCGACAGGTTGAACATCAACCAGAGACACGCGAGGACAGCCAGGATCGGGATCAGCGGGACCAGTGGCACCCTGAACCCGCGGGGTAGGTCCGGCCGCGTCCGACGAAGCACGAGAACCCCCAACGACACGAGAACAAACGCGAACAACGTGCCGATATTGACCATTTCCTCGAGGGTGCCGATCGGGAACACTCCGGCGAGCACCGCGACCACAACGCCGACCAAGATCGTGATCCGCACGGGAGTTCCGTGCTTGCCGGTCGGCGCCAGGCGTCGCGGCATCAGACCGTCGCGTGCCATCGCGAAGAGCACCCTGGTCTGCCCGAGCATCAGCACCATCACCACGGTCGTGAGACCGGCCAACGCGCCGAACGAGATGACGTTTTTCGCCCACGTGATGTCGTGGAAGGCGAATGCCGTTGCCAGGTTGGAAGTATCGCCCTCGAGTTCGGTGTACTTCACCATCCCGGTCAACACGAGTGTCACTGCCACGTACAGAACCGTGACGATCAAGAGCGAGCCCAGGATGCCGCGTGGCAACGCCTTCTGCGGCTCCTTCGCCTCCTCCGCAGTCGTGGCGACGACGTCGAAGCCGATGAACGCGAAGAACACCAGACTGGCTGCCGCGAGCAATCCGTACCACCCGAATGTGCTGCCACCGGCCCCGGTCACGTACGAGAACAACGACTGGTGGATGCCCTCTCCCGTCGAGCCCGGCTCCGACGGCGGAATGTACGGCGAGTAGTTGTCGGTGTCGATGTAGAACAGACCGACGATGATCACCAGCAACACCACCGCGACCTTGATCGCCGTGATCACCAGTGACACCCTCGAAGAGAGTTTTGTGCCGGTCGCGAGCAGGATCGTGATGACGGCGATCACCAGCACCGCACCCCAGTCGAACGAGATCGGCCCCAACTCGACGATCGGGCTGCGTGAACCCATCACTTCGCCGAGGTACAGCGACCAGCCTTTTGCCACCACCGAAGACGCCAAAGCGAATTCGAGGATGAGATCCCAGCCGATGATCCAGGCGACGAATTCACCGAACGTCGCGTACGAGAACGTGTACGCGCTACCGGCGACCGGGACCGTCGACGCGAACTCGGCGTAACACAGCGCTGCCAGTCCGCAGGCGATTGCCGCGATGACAAAAGCCAGGGAAACCGACGGCCCGGCGACGTTTCCCGCCGTCCGAGCCGTGAGTGTGAAGATGCCCGCACCGATGACCACTGCGACACCGAACACCGTGAGATCCCAGGAGTTCAGCTCTTTCCGGAGTTTGGTTTCCGGCTCGTCGGTGTCCTTGATGGACTGCTCGATCGATTTGGTTCGAAACAGCTTCGACCGTCCAGATCCGGCCTGCTCGTCCTTGACAGCCATTGCCGCCTCCTTGCTGGGGACCAGCAGGTCCCACCATGGGCAAGTAGAGAGATGGCATCAGCCTAAGCCCGCAGGCGTGGCTTTGTTCAGGGTTTGTCGGGAGCCTGCAGATCTGTTTCAGGACGATCTCCTGCGCTGAGACGATCCAGGTCCGGCTCGAGGTAGATCACCCGCGCCGCAGGCACTGCCGCGCGCACGCGAGACTCGGCCTCGTCGATCGCCGTCGCCACATCCGAGATCGTCGATCCGACCGGCACCGCAACCTTGGCAGCAACAAGGATCTCCTCGGGACCGAGGTACTGCGTCTTGCAATGAATGACGCGTTCGATACGAGTTCCGTCGACCAGTGCGTTGAGGATCAGTTCGGTCTCCACCGCCGTTGCGCCCTCACCGATCAGCAGCGACTGCATTTCGATGATCAGAATGACCGCGATGATGCCGAGCAGGACACCGATGCACAGAGTTCCGATGCCGTCGAAGACCGGATTTCCGGTCACCATCGTGAGGCCGACGCCGCCGAGCGCAAGGACGAGACCGATCAATGCGCCGGTGTCCTCGAGCAGCACAACCGGGAGTTCCGGGCTACGAGAGGTTCGGATGAAGTTCCACCACGACGCACTTCCCTTGAGCGGTCGTGATTCCTTCGCTGCGGTCCGGAAGCTGTAGCCCTCCAGGCAGATCGCGATGAACAGGATCGCGATTGCCACGAAAGCCGAATTGAGTTCTTCCGGATGCTGAATCTTGTGAATACCTTCGTAGATCGCGAACAGCGAACCGAGGGTGAAGAGCACCAGTGCAACGACGAACGAATAGAAGTACCGGTTGCGCCCGTAACCGAACGGGTGCAGTTGATCTGCCTCACGTTCTGCCTTCTTCTGCCCCAAGAGCAGCAACCCCTGATTGGACGTGTCGGCCACCGAGTGCACCGATTCGGCGAGCATCGACGACGATCCGGTGATCAAGAATCCGGCGAACTTGGCTACGGCAATTCCGGCATTGGCTCCGAGGGCCGCCAGAATCGCCTTCTTGCCACCATGAGCCGACACAATGTCTCCTCGCTATCGACCGAGATTCCTATCGACCGACCACTGCACTGAAAACCTGCGCAGTCGGGGTTCGTGTGGTCAGGTGTACTACGGGCTCGTCGGCAGCAATCCACGCGGCTCGGCCCCGATCGAGGTCGAGAGTGTCGGCACCGCACGTCGCAGTGACCGCGCCGTCGGTGCAGATCAGGATCCGCGGGCCGCCGGCTTCGACAACGAGGTCGGTGGCATTCGAGTCGAACTCCAGACGCGTCAAACGAAATTCGGGCGCAGGCGTGACGTACTCGTATCTGCCTGACCCTGACTGACCTGATCCTGACTGACCTGATCCTGACTGACCTGATCCTGACTGACCTGATCCTGGCGAAGGGGCCGGATCGAGCACTTCGATATCGGCCCCGACGAAGTCCAGAACCCTCAACAGTTCGGGCACGTCGACGTGTTTGGGCGTCAGCCCGCCGCGCAGCACGTTGTCGGAGTTGGCCATGATCTCGACCGCGAGTCCATGGAGATACGCGTGGAGATTTCCCGCAGCGAGAAACAGTCCTTGGCCGGGCTCGAGTGTGACGCGGTTGAGCAGTAGTGCCGCCAGAACGCCGGCGTCGCCGGGGTACGCCTCGCTCAATTCCAGCGCGGTGCGGATCTCGGTCACGAATTCGGCGTCGTGGTGCGCGACGTAGGTGATGCACCCGGCAAGCACGGCAGGGAGCAACGTCCCGAGCACCGTGGACGGCAGCGTGATCCATGTCGTGAACAACGCCCGGAGTCCGTCGGAATCGGGTTGGCCTTCGAGCAGACCGATGTACGGCTCCAACTCGTCGACGGCCAGAGCGCGCAGCAGTTTGACAGTCCGCGTCGGCTCGCGGAATCCGGCAAGCGCTTCGAATCTGCTCAGCGCGACAACGAGTTCGGGCTTGTGGCTGCCGTCCTTGTAGTTGCGAATCGGCGATTCCATGGGAACGCCGAGTGCGTTCTCACGACGAAAACCCTCGTCGGCTTGAACGGCGCTGGGATGCGCCTGAAGCGACAGCGGCTCTTCCGCCGCAAGCAACTTGAGCAGGAATGGGAGTCGCTCACCGAATGCCTCGAGGTTCTCACGGCCGAGTTCTCGCTCGGGTTCGCGGTGCAGAACCTCGAGCAACGACTCGCTGCCGGACTCGGTGATCACGCGCGCCGGGTCACCCGGGTGCGCGCCCAACCACAACTCCGCTTCGGGATGATTCGACGGGGTCGCAAGACCGCGTAGTTCGGCAATTGCCGTTCGCGAGCCCCACGCGTAAGAACGAAGTGCACCTTCGAGTTCACGCACTTACTTCGCACCGCCCGTCAACTGCACGTACGCCGCGGCCATGTCTACTCGAGACGCCAACACGAATACCTGCTCCATCTCCGATATCACCACGTTGGTCTGGTCCTCGTCTGCCGCCACCACCAGATCGGCGTCGGCCAGTGCGTCCATCCGGCGTCTCGCCTCCCCGCGCGTGGATTCGGTCGCGAAGACGAACGCCCGCGCCGGCGGGGTCGGCAGTGCGCCGTCCAGTTGCGGATCGTGAAAGAACGGGTCGTGGAACACCGAATCACGCGAAGCTGCGTCCGGCGCGAACAGAGCTCGTGCCGAACGAATCACCTCCGACATCTCGGCGGCAGCGGCATTCAGGCCAGAACTCATCAGCGAAACGCTCGAGAACTCTGCGAGTGCTGTTGTCACGGAACCACTCCCACACAGAACGACCCGCCGGCCGCTCATTCTGGTGGCCAACGACTTGGCCGGGTTGTGGAATACCTCGTTGGCCGGCCCGTCCCGCAGCGCCTCCGCATCAACGGCGTCGGCGATTCGACCGAGCACCGCCGAACGGTCCTCGATCGATCCCTTGCCCTCGATTTCGGCGGCAACCGCGAGGAAGACGGCGAGGAACCGCGTCATCGTGTGCCTCGGCGAGGCGTAGAGCCGCGGCGGCAACGACATGGTGCGCCCGGCCGCCACAGCCCGCATGGGCCCCTCGTCCGGAACGGCGACAACAACTTCGGCGCCACGGCGAACTGCACTGTCGACGGATTCGACCAGGCGCGGATCACCGGCATCGTCACCGGCAACGACGATCACGTCCAACGGTCCGGCCCACGACGGCGTCCGGTCGAGTACGAGGAGCGGACAACCGACCGAATCTCCGACGAGAGCAAGCGCGATCCTGGCTCCGTGCCGAGCGCCACCGGCACCGGCAATCAGCACGACGCTGCGCGGGCGCAGACCGGCCAGCCGAGAGATCACACCCTCGCCGACGGCCGATGCGGTGGCCCGAATCTGTGCGCCCCCCATGGCCACAGACCGCAGTAACCCTTCCGAATCGGCAGCCGACAAACCCTCGCTGTCGTCGAGGTCGAGAAGCGGCATCGGCGCTGTCATCTCACCGCACCCCCTTCTCCGTTAGCAGTTCCCGCACCATCCAGCATTCCAGCTCTACGCGGTCCGTGGTGGCAAAGCCCTCGTTCCCGAGGCAGTCGGCCCCGAGATAGTCCCCCAACTATCCCAGGGCTTCGCCTCACCGACAAACCGATCAGACTCGGATTCAAGCCCGGACGATCGCCAGAATTTCGTTCACCAATGCGTCGACATCGGCGGACGTGGGTGCTTCGACGTTGAGTCGCAGCAAAGGCTCGGTGTTGGACGCGCGCAAGTTGAACCAGGCATTTCCCTCGAGACTGACTGTGACACCGTCGAGGCGATCCACCGACTCGGTGCGGTCCGCGAATGCTGCCAGCACAGCGGCCGTGCGATCGGCCGCGTCGGCCACCGTGGAGTTGATCTCACCCGAGGCCGCGTAGCGGGTGTACTCCGCCATCAACTCGGAGAGCGGACGATCCTGCTCGCCCAGTGCGGCGAGTACGTGCAACGCCGCGAGCATGCCGGAGTCGGCGCCCCAGAAATCGCGGAAGTAGTAGTGAGCTGAGTGCTCGCCGCCGAAGACGGCACCGGTCTCGGCCATCTCCTGCTTGATGAACGAGTGGCCGACTCGGGTACGGATCGCGACGCCGCCGAGTTCTTCGACCAGTTCGGGCACTGCCCGCGACGTGATCAGATTGTGGATGATCGACGCGCCAGGTTCCTTCGCGAGTTCGCGCTTGGCGACAAGTGCCGTCACCGCGGACGGAGAGACGGGGTCGCCCTTCTCGTCGACGACGAAGCAACGGTCCGCGTCACCGTCGAAAGCCAAGCCGATGTCTGCTCCGGTCTCACGCACGTAGGCCTGCAGGTCGACGAGGTTGGCCGGATCGAGCGGATTGGCTTCGTGGTTGGGGAACGTGCCGTCGAGCTCGAAGTAGAGCGGGAGGACTTCGAGAGGCATCGGCCCGAATACGGCCGGCGCGGTATGGCCGCCCATGCCGTTTCCTGCATCGACTGCGACCTTCATCGGGCGCAACGCAGCCAGGTCGACCAATCCGCGGAGGTAGCTCGCGTATTCCTCGAGGACGTCCTTCGTGCTGGCGGTACCTGCCGGTCCGTCGTACGCGGGAACACCCGAGACGACCTCGGCGGAGATGACTGCCAGGCCGGTGTCCTGACCGACGGGCTTGGCGCCGGCCCGGCACATCTTGATGCCGTTGTACTTGGCCGGATTGTGGCTCGCCGTGAACATCGCGCCCGGGCAGTTCAGCAAACCGGATGCAAAGTAGAGCTCGTCGGTCGACGCCAATCCGATGTAGACGACGTCGAGTCCTTGAGCGAGCACGCCGTCACCGAAAGCAGAAGACAGTGTGGGCGACGATGCACGCATGTCGTAGCCGATCACAACCGTCGTGGCTGCGCCGGCCTCGTCACGGACCAGACGGGCGAACGACGCTCCCACGTCGCGGACAAAATCTTCGTCGATCTGCTCACCGACCACGCCGCGCACGTCGTACGCCTTGATGATTGCAGCAACCGACTCGGCTGTTCGCCCCACTGAAAACTCTCCTTGTGCATGCACCCTCACAGACGGGAACGTCCGGGCGCATGGCGTCCGGAGATTCGCAGTACTCGGGTGTGGAAGTACTCGGTCGAGCCTAGCGTCTGCGGCGACGAATCTCGCGTCAGTTGGATGGGTCGGGCAGTACGCGGAGGTGTCCACGACGCCCTGTACGGGCAGTACTCGGAGCCGCGGGACGTATGTCCTCATCTGCGTCGACGTTGGACTTGTTGCGATCTCCGAGACCGGCTTCACGTACAGCTTCGGCCAAAGCGGTCAGATCGTCTTCGTCGGGAGTGCTCGACGCGAATCCGCCTTCGTGGCGGACGAGTTCCCAGCCCTTGGGGGCGGTGATTCGAGAGCCGTGAGTGTCACACAAATCCCATGAATGGGGCTCGGCGACGGTTGCCAGCGGCCCGACAACCGCAGTGGAGTCCGAGTAGACATACGTAAGCGTCGCGACGGCGGGGTTCTTGCACCCGGGGCGGCAGCAGCGACGCAGAGATCTCACAGGTACGGAGCCTAGCCCTCCCCACGTCCGGAACCTACTCGGACACACCGAGCAGTTTCTTCTGTCGTAATCTGGGCGCCATGCCACAAGCTCGCCGCCGACGCTCGGTCACCACTCGTTCCATCGAGCGACACGGCCGTGGCCTGCGCGGACCACTACTTCCCCCGGAGGTGCCCGCCAGGCGTACCCGGGCCGAGAAGTTCGATCTCCTGGTGCTCGACGCCTTCTCGCCTGTCGACCTCGCGTGGCACGACCGGTTGACGAAACTCGACATCGCGGTGGACGAAGTTCCGAAGATTCACGCGCACGATCCGGAGTCCGTCACATGGCCGCCGGAGGTCATCGCAGACGGCCCGGTTCCACTGTCACGACTGATTCCGGCCGGAATCGACCGTCACGGAAATACGACTCGCGCAAGAATTGTGCTGTTTCGCCGCCCGTTGGAGCAGCGCGCGAAGGATCCGGAAGAACTCACGGATCTGGTGCACGACGTGTTGGTCCATCAAGTCGGCACGTATCTGGGCGTCGACCCACAGGTCATCGACCCCACACTGCCCGACGAGGACTGATACTGCCCGACGAGGACTGACGCACCGTCAGACGAAAAAACTGATGTCACACGAAGAAGTAAATCCACACGAAGAACAAAACAGTCGTTGCTTGACCTGCAATTCCCCGTTGCAGGTCAGACTTTCGAAGACCGCCCGTCAGCCCCGACGCTGACAGAACCGATTCAGCAGCAGATCAGATGATCCCCCGCTTGAGTCGCCGACGCTCGCGCTCGGACAACCCTCCCCAGATTCCGAACCGTTCGTCGTTCGCGAGCGCGTACTCGAGGCACTCGTCACGAACTTCACAACCGAGGCAGATCCGTTTTGCTTCCCTCGTCGATCCACCCTTTTCAGGGAAGAACGCTTCGGGATCGGTCTGCGCGCAGAGAGCACGCTCCTGCCACTGATCCTCGATGGTGTCGAACAATTCTTCGAAGCCGGTGACGAGACTCAGCACTGGCCGAGTACTCATACCGTCGAACTCACTGCTGCAGGCACCTTCTGCTGCGCCTGCTCGGGAATCGGTCTGCGGTTCGTCGCTTACTGTCATTGCGAGAGAACTGATCTCGACATTTTCATTGGGCATCGTTCCGCCTCCTCACCTGTAATAGCGCAGAATTTTCACTCCATCTTCAACCCCACCCCGTCGACCGTTCGAAACTGTGTTCGAAACCGGCCCCGCTGCAAGTGAACTCACAAGTAGCGGTTGGAATGACACATTTGAGATTACACACGTCCAGCGTGTCGCGGTCAAGCTAAACGAGATGAATCCATTAGTATTCCGGCCCCCAATTGACGGGACCTTCTGCCCGCCAGACACGACGACGCGCCGACCGCCTAGGCTCTGTTGTCGTGAACGTGACTGTATTGGTTGGCGGCGTCGGCGGGGCCCGTTTCCTTCAAGGTGTGCAAAATGCGCTCGGAATCGCCGGTGGTGAATCCCTCGAGAAATACGAAGGCCCACATCGCATCACGGCCGTCGTCAACGTCGGAGACGACGTCTGGATGCACGGTCTGCGCATCTGCCCCGATCTGGACACTTGTATGTACACACTCGGCGGCGGTATCGACACCGAACGCGGGTGGGGGCACGCCGGCGAAACCTGGAATGCGAAAGAAGAACTCGCGGCATACGGAGCGAAGCCGGACTGGTTCGGCCTCGGAGATCGCGATATCGCAACGCATTTGATTCGCAGCCAGATGCTCCGCACGGGATATCCGTTGTCCGCGATCACCGAAGCGTTGTGCAATCGCTGGAATCCGGGTGTCGCACTGCTTCCCGTGAGCGACGACCGCAGCGAAACACACGTTGTGATCACCGATCCGGAAGACGGTGAACAGAAGGCGATTCATTTCCAGGAGTGGTGGGTACGCCATCGAGCACAGGTGGAAACTCACAGCTTCGCTCACGTCGGCGCCGAGCAGGCCAAGCCCGCGCCAGGGGTGGTCGAGGCGATCGACGGTGCCGACATCGTGCTGATCGCACCGTCCAATCCCGTCGTGAGCGTCGGCGCGATCCTCGCGGTGCCCGGCATTCGCGGAGCCCTGCGGACCACCGCGGCCAAGGTTGTCGGCCTCTCCCCCGTCATCGGTGGAAAACCGTTGCGCGGCATGGCTGACGAGTGCCTCGAAGTGATCGGGGTCGAGACGACTTCCGAGGCGATCGGTCGCCACTACGGAGCTCGCTCGATCAACGGCATTCTCGACGGCTGGCTCGTCGACGAAGGTGACACGGCCGACATCGACGGGGTGGACGTGCGAAGCATCCCACTTTTGATGACGTCCCCCGAAGAGACCGCAAAAATGGTTCGAACGGCTTTCGAGATCGCCGGAGTCGAACTGTGACCGAGCCCGGAACCGAAGCAAGCCGCGACAGAAATCACTCCCCCGGCGATCACTCCCCCGGCGCCGCAATCGAAGTCATTCCCGTGCTCGGCCTTCCCGAGTTCCGGCCCGGAGACGACTTGGCCGCCGCTGTCGTCGACGCGACACCGTGGCTCGAGAACGGCGACGTCGTTGTCGTCACGAGCAAGGTGTTCTCAAAAGTCGAGGGTCGCATCGTTTCCTCGCCGACCGATCCGGAAGAGCGCGACGCAGCACGACGCCTCCTGGTGGATCAGGAAGCCGTCCGCGTCGTGGCCCGCAAGGGCCGCACTCTGATCACCGAGAACAAACTCGGCATCGTGCAGGCCGCATCGGGCATCGACGGCTCCAACGTCGACGGTGCCGAACTCGCCCTGCTCCCCGTGGATCCCGATGCGAGCGCAGCGGGGCTGCGTGCCCGAATTCTCGAGAGCACGGGCAAGTCCGTCGCCGTCGTCGTGACCGACACGATGGGTCGTGCGTGGCGCAACGGGCAGACCGATGCCGCGATCGGTTCCTCCGGCATTCCGGTCCTGCACGGCTACCTCGGGGCACAGGACAGCCAGGGCAACGATCTGATCGTCACCGAGATCGCGATCGCGGACGAGATCGCCGCTGCGGGCGATCTGGTCAAGGGCAAGCTCGGCGGCGTTCCCGTCGCCGTCGTGCGAGGACTCCGATTCGAGGACGACGGTTCGAGTGGCCAGGATCTGATCCGTCGCGGCCCGGACGATCTGTTCTGGCTGGGAACCGAGGAGGCTACGGCGATGGGCCGCGGCCAGGCGCTGCTGTTGCGTCGGTCGGTTCGGCAGTTCGCAGGTGATCCCGTCGACGCGGAGATCATTCGCAGCTCGATCGCCGAGGCACTCACCGCTCCAGCACCCCACCACACGAGGCCTGTTCGATTCGTGTGGCTGCGGACCGCGTCGGTCCGCACGTCGCTCCTCGAGCAGATGCGTGAGAAGTGGGCCGCCGATCTGCGTGCGGACGGTCGTAGCGACAAATCCGTCGACGCGCGGGTTGCCCGCGGAAACATCCTGTTCGATGCCCCCGAAGTCGTCATTCCCTTCTGCGTGCCCGACGGCGCACACAGTTATCCGGATGCCCGACGTACCGCGGCGGAGTCCACGATGTTCACCGTCGCTGCCGGCGCGGCAGTGCAGGGACTGCTGGTCTCGCTGGCCACACGCGGCGTGGGAAGCTGCTGGATCGGATCGACGATCTTCGCCGCCGACCTCGTACGCGAACAACTCGATCTCCCGGCCGATTGGCAGCCACTCGGCGCAGTCGCAATCGGGTACCCCCTCGAACCACTGACTCCGCGCACGGTCTCCGCCCCCGGGGACGCGTTGGTGGAGCTGTAGGTCATGTCAGCCGAATCGCTGCACGCCTCCGCCAAGGGCGTCCTGGAGGGCTGGTCGACGTCCTCCGAAGCGGACGAGTCACTGCGGCACACGATGCTCGCGTTCCTCGATTCGGCTCCGGACGGCTGCCTTCGTCGCCATGCCCCAGGACACATCACCGCGTCGTCTCTGGTTCTCGACGAGAGTGGCTGCCACGTCTTACTGACCCTGCATCCCAAGGTGGGCAGGTGGATTCAGCTCGGAGGTCACTGCGAGCCCGACGACGACACGGTAGTCGATGCGGCATTGCGGGAGGCTCGTGAGGAGTCCGGAATTCACGACGTTCGGATAGACGCGGACCTACTCTCCGCCCACACACATCCGATCACGTGCTCGCTCGGGGTCCCGACCAGACATCTCGATCTACGGTTTCTTGTTGTGGCGCCGGACAAATCACATATCGTCCGCAGCGCGGAGTCCACCGACCTCCGGTGGTGGCCGGTGGACGCGCTACCGCCGACTGCCGAGCGCGAGACCATCGACCACCTGGTAGCGCTCGCCCATCAGCGCAAGAATCAGGACTGAATCGGAGACAGCTCGGGTTGCTTGGCGCTCACGCCGTCGCCCGAAGATGTTCCCTTCACGCGCCGAGCTACCCACGGCACCAAGAACTCTCGCGCCCATTGACGATCCTCGCGACGAGTTTCCGCTTTCGTGAGAACCGGCGCAGGCCCGAGGTCGGGCGCGATCAATCCGTGTTCGACGCCCAGTACGTCGAGCACCCGCGTCGCCATGTTCTCGTGCCCGGCGGGCGACATGTGGAGGCGATCCCAGTCCCACATCCGTAGGTCCTGATATTCGGAGAATCGCCAGAAGTCGACGAGGGTCGCGCCGTGGCGGTCCGCTACCTCGCGAACAAGCTCGTTGTAAATCGCCAGGCGTCCGCGGAGCTTGCCGAAGAAGGCGGACCATCCGGTGTCGTATGCGGTGAACATGAGAACCTGCGCACCGGAAGCAGTGAGCTGGCCGATTGCCGAATCGTAGCGGGCGACCATCGCGTCGATGTCGAGCTTCGGACGCATCATGTCGTTTCCGCCGGCGTAGACGGTCACCAGATCGGGCTTCAACGCCAGAGCGGGTTCCAACTGCTCGTCGATGATCGGTCCGAGTAGGCGACCACGAATCGCCAGGTTGGCGTAGCGGAACTCGGGGTTGTTCACCGCCAGCTGCTCGGCCACTCGGTCTGCCCACCCGCGCAGACCGTTGGGGAATCGTTCGTCGGCGTCGCCGACGCCCTCGGTGAACGAGTCACCGAGGGCAACGTAACGGCTCGGAAGAGAAGTCATACCCGCCAGTATTCCAGTAGGTCAGCTAACGATCACACATCTGTGCTGAAGCGCACGCCACCGTCCGGCAGCGTCACCCCCGGCCACACACGTGCGCCGCGCAACAATTCGCACCGCGCACCGATGTCCGCGCCGTCTCCGATGACGGCGTCGCGGACCAGTGCTCGTGGTCCGATACGGACGCCGAATCCGAGGATCGATCGTTCGACTACCGCACCGGCTTCCACAACGGCGCCGTCGAAGAGAATCGCACCGTCAAGGCGCGCACCTGCGCCGACTTCTGCGCCACGGCCGACAACCGTGCCGCCGATCAGGACGGCGCCAGGCGCAATTCCCGCCCCGGGGTGAACGAGCGACTCGCCGCGTGGACCTTCGAGAGCCGGCGAAGGCGCGATGCCTCGCACCAGGTCGGCGGAACCGCGAACGAAGTCCTCGGGGGTTCCCATGTCACGCCAGTACGACGAGTCGACGTGGCCGAACACCCGCTTACCCTCGGCCAGGAGATTCGGGAACACCTCGCGCTCGACCGATACCGGTCGTCCCTCCGGGATCTGCTCGATGATCTCGCGCTTGAAGACGTAGCAGCCGGCGTTGATCTGATCCGTCGGCGGATCCTGGGTCTTCTCCAGGAAGGCCGAGACTCGTCCGTCCTCGTCGGTCGGAACACAACCGAATGCACGCGGGTCTCCCACACGAACCAGGTGAAGGGTCACGTCGGCGTCCGTCTTCTCGTGGGTCTCGAGAATGGCGTTCAGGTCGGTGCCACCGAGCACGTCACCGTTGAACACCATGACGTTGTCGCCGCACAACTTCGGGAGTACGTTGCGGATTCCGCCACCGGTGCCCAGCGGCTCGGTCTCGAAGACGTAGTCGATCTCGAGCCCCATCTTGGAGCCGTCGCCGAAGTAGTCCTCGAATACCTCTGCCTTGAAAGATGTTCCGAGCACCACGTGCTTGATACCGGCAGCCTCGATCCTGGCAAGCAGATGCGTCAGGAACGGAAGGCCGGCGGTCGGAAGCATCGGCTTGGGCGCCGACAGCGTCAACGGACGCAGCCGAGTGCCCTTGCCGCCTACCAGGATTACGGCGTCGGTCGGATTCGGATCGGACATCATTTTCCCCCGTGGTTCGAAACTGATGGGTTGTCGGTCGAGTCGTCGGTGCGAGCGCGCTCGCGTACAGCAGAAGCTACGGCGATCTTGGACCGCACGGCCAGGCCACCGCGCAAGGCAAGTCGCAGCGGAGCCTGCCACCAGTGCGGATGACGATCAGCCTGGAACTGGTAAGCGCTGCGATGATGGGCGGGCAGCATCAGTTCCGGATGCCGGCCTGCCGCATGGCCTTTGGCATGGGTCACGACAGCGGAGGGAACAAAGACGTTGAGCCACCCGGCTTTTCCGAGGCGATCACCGAAATCGACGTCCTCCATGTACATGAAGTATCGCGAGTCGAAGCCGGAGATGGCGTCGAAGGCATCACGTCGTACCAACAGGCACGACCCGGAAAGCCAACCGACGGAGCGCTCGGTGACGGCCTCGTTCTCCTGACGGTAACGAGCAGTCCACGGGTTCTTCGGCCACAGGGTGCCGAGCAACGCGTGCCCGACCCCCGAGGTGATGTCGGGCACCGTTCGTGCCGACGGATAGACACTTCCGTCCGGTTCGAGGACCTTCGGCCCCAGTGCACCGGCCCTTGGCCACCGATTTGCCGCAGCGACCAATTCGTCGAGTGAACCGGGTGCCCATTGGACGTCAGGATTGGAAATCACGACAAATTCGATCGACGAATCGATCTCCGCCACAGCCCGATTTATCGCTCCGCCGTAGCCGATGTTTCCCCCTGTACGAAGCAGACGAACATGCTCGTACTTGGCATCCGCCGCCTCCGGCGCACCATCGGTCGACCCGTTGTCGGCCATGATGACCTGGGGTTTTTCTGTCGTCGCCGCGGCGAGCGTGCTCAAGAAATTCTCGAGATGCTCGCCTGGGGAGTACGTCACCGTTACCACGGCCAGCTTGGGACTCACGCCGGTCAGCCTAGCCGCCCACGGGCACTGCCCCGAACAATGCTCACGCCAGAGCGGCGTGCAGAGCCTCTCGCCACGGACGCAGCGGCGTCATTCCCGCGGTAACCCACGCGCGCTCGGACAAAACCGAATATGCCGGGCGGGGCGCAGGGCGCACGAAGTCCGCGCTGCTGCACGGGCGCACCCGCGCCGGGTCTGCTCCGATCTCCTCGAACACCGCTCGCGCCAACTCGTACCAACTGGCTTGCCCGCCGTTGGTCAGGTGGAATGTCGACGCACCCGTGAAGTCCCGCAGCGCAAGTTCGACGATGCCGCCGGCCAGATCGACGCTGTACGTGGGTGACCCGATCTGGTCGTCCACGACGTTCACGAATTCTCGTTCGGCTTCGAGCCTGCGCATCGTGGCGACAAAATCCGTACCGACACCCGAATACACCCACGCGGTACGGACAACGGCCACGTCGGCCCCCGACTCTCGTACTGCGATCTCGCCGTCCAGCTTGGTTCGGCCGTATACCGTCGCGGGACCGGTCGGTGCATCGACGTCGTATGGCGCGCTCGCGTCGCCCGGAAAGACGTAGTCCGTCGAAACGTGGATCAACCGCGAACCGGCCCGCGCACACGCTCGCGCGAGATTCAGCGGTCCGATCTCGTTGACCGCCCTCGCTGCCTCCTGGTCGGTCTCGGCGGCGTCGACCGCCGTGTACGCAGCGCAGTTGATCAGCACCGCATCGGGCGAGACGAAGTCGTCGACCGCGCGGCTGTCTGTGATGTCGAGCTCGCGGGAACCGACGGCCGTCACAGTGTGACCCGCCGACGTTGCGAGAGCATCGATACGTGTCCCGAGCTGCCCTCGGGCGCCGGTGAGCAGGATATTCGTCACATGGTTGAGTCTGGCACGCCGCGTCGAGGTACCCGCGGCCGAGCATCGGACCAGTAACCTGAAGGGGTGTCCCACCAGCAACCGCAGCGCCGCGCGCGTCCACGACCTGCGCCGATTCGGACCAAGACGAGCCCGGCTCGCATAGCGGTCGCGGTGCTCTCCGTGCTCGTACTGCTGGTCACCGGGTTCGCATGGCGAGGTGTGGACTCGTTGAGAAACAGCCTTGCCACTGCAAGCGGACTCGGCCTCGGTGGGGGCAAGGACGGAGCCATCGACATTCTGATGGTGGGAACCGACAGTCGCACCGACGCACACGGCAACCCGCTTTCACAAAGCGAGCTCGACTCGTTGCGCGCTGGTGAGGAAGTTGCGTCCAACACCGACACCATCATCTTGATCCGCGTCCCCAACGACGGAAGTTCGGCAACCGCGATCTCGATTCCCCGAGACGCGTACGTCAACGTCCCCGGTATCGGTATGTCGAAGATCAACGCCGCGTTCGGTGCCACCAAGGAAACCGAGCGACTGAAGTTGGTCAACAACGGGTCGTCCGACAGCGACGCAGACAAGAAGTCGACGGAAGCCGGCCGGACCGCGCTCATCGGAGCGGTAGGAAATCTGACCGGCATCACCGTCGATCACTACGCCGAAGTCGGTCTACTCGGATTCGTCCTGCTGACCAACGCAGTGGGCGGAGTCGACGTCTGCCTCAACGCGCCAGTCGACGAACCGATGTCCGGAGCCAACTTCGCAGCCGGGAAACAGACACTCGACGGCGCCGACGCGCTGAGCTTCGTGCGACAACGACACGACCTTCCCCGCGGCGACCTGGACCGGATCGTGCGCCAGCAGGTGTTCATGGCGTCCCTCGTCAGTAAGGTACTGAGCGCAAAAACCCTCAGTGACCCGGGCAAGCTCAGTCAGTTGACCTCGGCCGTTCAGCGTTCCGTCGTCATCGACGACGACTGGGACATCATCGAATTCGCCAAGCAGTTGCAGAATCTGGCCGGCGGAAAGGTGCAATTCGAGACCATTCCCGTTCTCGACATCAACGGCATGACCGATTACGGCGAGTCCATCGTCAAGGTCGATCCCAAGGCCGTCAAGAAGTACATCGCCGGATTGGTCGGCGCCGACAGCGAGGACTCGGAGGAGACCTCCGAGGCACCGACCACCGTGAATGCATCCTCGATCACGGTCGACGTCGCTAATGCCAGTGACGTCGCGGGGTTGGCCAGCGGGGTTTCCGAGGCATTGAGTGCCCTCGGGTACAAGCAGGGACAGGTCGGCAACAACACCGGCTCCGACGTCTCCGAATCGACGGTGTTCGCAAAGTCCGCGGACGACGACGCTGCACTCGCGGTGGCCGAGGCACTCGGCGGTCTGACGGTCAAGGCGGATTCGTCATTGTCCTCGGGCAAGGTTCGGGTTGTCATTGCCGAGGACTACAGCGGACCGCAATCCGCGGACGCGGTATCCCCGTCCGAAGGCGCAGCGACCACGACTGAATCGGCGAGCACCACCGAGACCAGCCCCACCCCCGCACCGCCCGGTCCCCCGATCGATGCAGCCTCCAACGGTCCCCGCTGTGTTAACTGAACGGCTGCGTAAGCTGATTACGTGCCTTCGCCTGTAGACAACCTGACCGACGCCCTCCTCGGACCGATCCTGGCTGCCGACCCGGCCGGCCCTCGCGTGACCTACTACGACGACGCCACCGGCGAGCGCATCGAATTGTCTGCGAGCACTCTGGCCAACTGGGCGGCAAAGACAGCGAACATGGTTCGGGACGAGTTCGCCCTCGAGCCCGGCGGCAAAGTTGCCGTGCTGCTTCCCGCGCACTGGCAGAGCGTCGCCGTCTTGCTGGGTGTGTGGTGGGCAGGCGGTGAGGTCGTCCTCTCCCCCGACGCCGACGCCGAACTGGCTTTTGTCACTGCCGACCGCCTGGACGATGTTGCGGACGTACCGGAAGTAGCCGCACTCTCACTCGACGCGTTCGGCAAAGGTTTGAGCGATCTTCCGCTCGGCGTCGCCGACTACGCAACCTCCATACGTGTCCACGGCGACCAGTTCCGTAGCGCCGGAGCCGGTTCGGCGCTGGAAGGCCGGTCCGTAGCGGACACGATCGACGCCGCACGGGCATCGTCGAAGAACGTCGAATTGGCGTCGACGGATCGTGTCCTCTCCAGCCGCACGTGGGACACGGCAGACGAATTGATCGACGGGCTTCTGGCCGTTCTCGCCGCGGGCGCCTCACTCGTGCAGGTAGCCCACCCGGACGCGGAAGCTACCGCGCGCCGAGTGGGCACCGAAAAGGTCACGAAACAGTTCTGAACGCTAGCTCGCGAGAGCTGTCACCGGTGACACCAGCCCCGCCCTCCTAGCGGGGAGCAGTGACGCGATCACACCGCAGATTCCGCCGATCAACACGATGGCTACCAATTGCGCCCACGGCACTGCGCTGAGGGCGACGTCCTCGATCCCGAACACCGAGGCGGTACCGGCTACACCGAACACCATCCCGAACAGCACGCCGATCACCGATGCAACCCCTGCCACCAGCAGTGCTTCCCAGATCAACATGGCTCGAATTCCCTTCTTGGTCAGTCCGAGTGCGCGAAGCAGTCCGGATTCGCGGCGCCGTTCGAGAACCGACAGTGCCATGGTGTTTCCCACCCCGATCAGAGCGATCAACACCGCTACCGACAGCAACCCGGCAACCACCATGAGCATGGTGTCGAGGATCGAATCGAGCGCCGAGCGCATCTCGGTCATTCCTTGAACATCGCTGCCCGGAGCTTCCTGGCGTGCCAGTTCGGTGATGCGGTCGGTGGCAGCGAGCGCCTCTTCGTCGGTGTCCGTCCCCAACCTGACCCAGTAGGAATCGGTGGTCGGCGTGGTGGCCGCTGCACCCAGATCGCCTCGATCCAACAGCGCTGGTTGACCTTTCACACCCTCGACCACGCTGACGTTCACGGCACCGCGATCCCCACGCACCGTCGCCGTCTCACCCGCCGAGAGTTTGTATTCGGTCAGGTCAGCGGGCGAGAGCACCAACTGACCGGCCGCGGGTACCGAGATCTCGGTACGCAGAACATCTTTCACCCGAGCAGCGTCGACACCGAACCCGGTCAACGAACCGCGCCCGTCGATCGTCAGTTCGGCCTTGTCCAGACCGCTCACCGCGCCGACGCCGTTGACCGCGGCGATGTCTGTGCCCAACCCTGCGGGAAGCGGTGCCGAACCGGAACTGCTCACCATGACGTCGACGGGGAATTGACTGTCCATCGCCGCGGGTGCGGCTTCCTTGACCGTCGCGATTCCCACGACGAGCGTGCTCGTCAAGGCCACACCGATCAACAGGGCCGTGGCTGTCGCCGAGGTCCGGCGTGGGTTCCGACCGGCGTTGCCTGCTGCCAGGCTTCCCACCGGACCGATCAGTCTCGCCAGCACTCCGCCGGCGGCATTGATCAGCGCGGGCACGATTCGCCCGGACAGTGCTGCGATCCCCAGGAACGAAAAGAGTCCACCGGCAGTCGCCGCCGGCACCTGCTGATTCGTCACTCCCAGGACGGTCATCGCGATGCCCGCGAGCAGTATCACGACGCCCAGAACCCGGCGCACGACCGATACCTGAACGCTCTCGGGCTTGGACTCCATCGGCTGCAGTGCCGCGAGCGGGGAGAGCCTCGTTGCCGCCCGCCCGGGCGCAGATGCAGCGAGCATCGTCATCACGATGCCAACGGCAAGACCGACCAGCACGGTCACCGGGGTGACGCTCAGTGACGAAAGAGGCACCGGCACATCTGCGGCCGTTGCTACGCGACCGATCGCCCAGGCAAGTCCGACACCGAGTCCGACGCCGATCACCGAGGCGATCACGCCGACCGCAGCAGCTTCGCTGCGAATGCTCCGGCGAACCTGTTTGGCCGTGGCGCCGACGCATCGCAGCAACGCGAGTTCCTGAGTGCGCGCGGCGAGCAGAACGGCAAACGTGTTGGCGATCACCAGCGCGGCAACAACAACGGCGATGGCACCGAAGGCGAGCAACACCGTGCTGAGGATCTTGGTGCCACCCATGTATTCCGCAGCCGCGTTGTCGGTTGCTTCTTCTCCTGTCAACACGGTGGAGTCCGCGGGCAACGCGCTCGCGATCGAATCCACGAGTTGTTGCTGAGAGCGCGAACCGTCACCGGCGACACGGAACTCACGTTTGGCGCTGTCCCCGGCCCACGCGCTCACCTGCTCGGCGGTGGTGAATATCTTGATCCCGCCCAGTCGTTGCGCCGAACCGGAGAGATCGACCAGTCCGACCACCTGCGCGGTGGGCGCAGCGGCACCGACCGTCGAATCCCTTGCCGTGACAGTGATTCGGGCACCCGTCGGTATCCCGGAGTCCACGCTCACCAACACCTGCCCCAGACCGGCCGGAAGCGAACCCTCCGACAAGTTCTCCCAACGCAATTCGGGATTGTCGGCGATCGAGAGAGCATCCCCGTAGGACGCGCCCTTTGCCTCGGAGTCGACACGAACATACGTCGACACGTCGTCGGCGACTGCCGAGACGCCCGGCACCGCACTCAGCAGTGCTTCCGTCACGCCTGGACCGGAGGCGACGACATCCGTGGTTTCGTATTGCGTCGCAAGTGATTTACTCACACTCGCATCGACCGTCGAGCTCAATGTCAAAGTCGCGACGATGTATCCGACTGCGATCACCACGGCGAGTATCGAAGCCACATAGCGCCCGGCATGTGCCCGCGCCTGGGCAAAAGCCAGACCCCTCATCGCAGTGCACCCGAAACTGCAGGAACATCAGCCAGGTCGTCGGCACCGAGTGCTCGCATGGCACCGATCACCGAGTCGACGGTGGGATGGTCGATCTCTCCGGCAATACGCCCGTCTGCGATCAACACGACTCGGTCCGCATACGACGCCGCCACCGGATCGTGTGTCACCATGACAACCGTCTGACCGGTCTCCCGAACACTGGTGCGCAAGAGGCCCAGAACCTCGGTCCCGGAACGGGAATCCAAATTTCCCGTGGGCTCGTCGGCAAAAATCACGTCGGGCTGCGGCAGTAGTGCGCGGGCGACAGCTACACGCTGCTGCTGACCACCGGACAACTCGTGCGGCAGGTGGTCGAGGCGCTTCGACAGGCCCAGTTTCCCGATCACCTCGTCCATCCACTCGGGCGAGGGTTCACTACCCGCCAGCTTCATCGGCAGCAGCATGTTCTCCCGAGCAGTGAGCACCGGTAGCAGGTTGAACGCTTGGAAGACGAATCCGATTCGCTCGCGTCGAAGTTCGGTGAGTTCCGTGTCGCCGAGTTTCGTGACTTCGGTGTCGCCCAGGAAAACCTGTCCGCCCGAAACCGTGTCGAGCCCGGCCAGACAGTGCATGAGCGTCGACTTTCCGGAGCCGGACGGGCCCATGATCGCGGTGAACCGCTCACGACCGAAGTCCACGTCGACCCCGCCGAGCGCGTGAACCGTGGTCTCACCGGTGCCGTACACCTTGGTGACACCGCGGGCAGTGATCGCCGGCACTGCGGCTGGTTCCGTCGTGGTGTGCGCATGCATTTTTTGCCCTCCGTAAAGCTTCTCGCTATGACGGAATCGACGTTATTGCAGCGCAAGTGGTCTCCGCGTCGGAGCGCGGGGCGATCTTGGAGAGCCCGGTGTCATCCCGGGGTAGGACTGAACAGGGCTGCGCGTCAGCCCTCGGTGCCGAGGAGATCTGCGCGCCGGACAAGTCCGATCTGGAAGGCAAAGACGACGGCCTGCACACGATCACGTGAATGAGTCTTCGAAAGAACCCGTCCGACATGGGTTTTCACTGTCGTTTCGGAGACGTGGAATTTTGCGGCGATCTCCGAATTCGACAGCCCGTACGCCATGGCCTCGAGCACCTCGACCTCGCGCGGTGTCAGCTCTTCGGGCAACTGCGATTCGGGCGCCGAACCTTCCAGGAGAGGTCCGACGTGCTGAAGCAGTCGCCGAGTGGCCCGAGCTTCGATCACCGCGTCCCCGCGATGCACGGTGCGGATGGCGTCGAGCAACTGTTCCGGTGGCACGTCCTTGAGCAGGAAACCGCTGGCGCCCGCCCTGATTGCCGACATCACGTACTCGTCGTTGTCGAAGGTGGTGAGCACCACGACCTTCGGCGCATCGGGGTCGGCCAGGAGCCGACGGGTCGCCTCGATGCCGTCCATCTTCGGCATCTGGACATCCATCAGGACGACGTCGACATGACAGGCCGCCAACTCGGTCAATGCCTGCTGACCGTCCGAAGCCTCGACCACCACGGACAAATCCGGCTGCGAGTCGATGACCATTCGAAAACCTGCGCGGACCAGCTGCTGATCGTCGATCAGTGCCACTGCGATCGGAGCCACGTGTTCGTCCATGCCACTCACCTTAAGACCTTCAGACGTTTCAAGACCTACCCAGACGTTCGTTCATACGGCAGGACGGCCCGGACACTGTATCCGCCGCCTGATTTCGGCCCGGCGGTTACTTTGCCTCCGTGCAGCTTGGCTCGCTCGGCCATTCCGATCAGTCCCTGTCCGCCTGGTGACGATTCGACCAGCGCGGCGCTGCCGCCTCGTCCGTCGTCGGTGATGCCGAGAACGAGTTCGGTTTCAGCCCACGTCATCTCGACGCTCGCCTGTGCTCCTGGCCCCGCATGTTTGAGAACGTTCGTCAGCGATTCCTGGACGATGCGATACGCCGTCAACCCCGCACCCGCAGAGAGTTCGCGTGGTTCACCGGTCACACTGACGGCGATGTCGAGTCCGCTGCTGCGTAACTCGTGGAAGAGACTGTCGATATCGCCGGCGCCCGGGATCACCGAGAAATCCCGGGGCGTGTCCTCACGCAGGACGGACAGAAGCGATCGCATGTCGGTCAACGCTTGGCGACCGGTGGAGGCAATGGTTTCGAGCGCCTGAATTGCAGCCTGAGGATCCTTGGCCGCGCTGTAGCGTCCGCCGTCGGCCTGAGCGATGACAACGGTCAACGAATGCGCGACGATGTCGTGCATCTCGCGCGCAATCCTCGAGCGTTCGCTGATCGTCGCGATTTCCGCTTCCTGCGCACGCTCGAGTTCGAGCAACCGTGCGCGCTCGGTCAGACCTTCCAATTGTTTGGTGCGAACTCGACGCAAATCACCGAACGCCCAGACCGCGAGCATGAAGATCATGACGGCCACGGACTGCATGACCTGCGAAGACACCGGGATTCCGTCGTAGCCGAAGTATCGAACAGTTCCGGCAATCGAGCCGAGCAACGCGAGCACCAGGCCGGTGAGCGAACTCCACCGAGCGCCATAGGCGGCCAGCGCGTACAGGGAGATGGGCACGACAACGGCCGATGCGAGCAGTGTGTTGCCGATGAAGATCACGTGTAGAACTGCGAACCCTGCGATCACCATGCCGGAGAGTTCGGGGCGCGAGCGTCGCCATGCCAACGGAACGGTCATACCCAGCGAGACGAACACCGCCAGCGGACTCGCCTCGACCGCAACGACAACGCTGAACAGTGCGGCAACCGTCGCAATGCAGATGTCCACACCGCGAGCATGTTCCGCGCTCCAGCGGACGAAGCGTTCACTAGTCGGAAAACGAGCCATGCCGCCAAGAGTAGCTTTTACTGACGAGCTTTCACTCAGGTGCGGTAACCGCCGTCTTCGAGACCGGCCTCGATTTCGAATCGGTTCCGCGGACCGCGATGACGCAACTCCTCACGCAGGTACAGCAGCCCGAATACGATTCCGTACCTGGCCCATTGGTCCGCGTGAACTGCCTCGTGGCGAAGGACGGATCGAGTCGTGTTTCGCCGGGTGAGGTACACACCGCCGAGAGTTGTTCCGCCTCTGGCGAACCCGCCGCGCAGCCCGGAAGCGACAAAGATCCCGGACTCGTCGTCGAAGCGGATGTCCGCGCCGAGAATCCCGGCGTAGAACAGGGCGACGCGGGTGACGAATGCGGACTGCGCGCTGCCCCGACTCGCTCGGATCAGCGGCAGCCCACGCCGTGCACACACGAGAAGATCAGCCCAGCAGCTTCTCGCGAAGCGCCTTGTCCTTGTCGAGCACCATCGCCTCGAGGCTCTTCTGGAAAGCCACCATCCGCTGCTGCAGTGCGGGATCCGAAGCGCCGAGGATCCGAGCAGCCAACAGACCAGCGTTGCGAGCGCCGCCGATCGAGACCGTCGCCACCGGGACGCCGGCCGGCATCTGCACGATCGAGAGGAGTGAATCCATACCGTCGAGGTACTTGAGCGGCACCGGAACACCGATGACCGGCAACGGTGTAGCCGAGGCAACCATGCCCGGAAGATGCGCGGCGCCACCGGCACCGGCGATGATGACCTTGATTCCGCGGCCCGCGGCTTCCTTGGCGTAGTCGAGCATCCGCTGAGGCGTGCGATGCGCCGAGACGACACCGACCTCGAAGCGGATACCGAACTCGGCCAGAGCTTCGGCTGCAGCTTCCATGATCGGCCAATCCGAATCGCTGCCCATGATCAGGCCGACCTGCGCGCTCTCACTCACCGTGTACATCCCATCCGTCGGTCCAAACTGCATACGAAAGCCAATGTGCTGCGCGCTCGGCGCGTTCGCGAACTGCGGCAACGTAATTCGGATCGTCGATGGATCCGGCGCCGCCGACGATGTTGACGTGGCCGATCTTGCGATCCTTGCGCTCACCCTTGCCGTACAGGTGGATCTTCGCATCGGGCATCCGCGCGAAGAGGTGATGGACACGCTCGTCCATCGTCATCTCGGGCGCTTCCGGTGCACCCAGAACGTTTGCCATCACCGTGACCGGCGCGATCGGCGAGGTGTCGCCGAGCGGGTAGTCGAGAACGGCACGCAGATGCTGTTCGAACTGAGAGGTGCGTGCGCCGTCCATCGTCCAGTGACCGGAGTTGTGCGGGCGCATTGCCAGCTCGTTGACCACGAGAGTGCCGTCAGTCGTCTCGAAGAGTTCGACGGCCATCGAGCCGACGACACCCAACTCGGAAGCGATGCGTAGCGCCAATTGTTCGGCTTCCTCGGCAACGGCACTCGAAAGGGCGGGGGCAGGTGCAATCACGACGGCGCACTGGCCATTGCGCTGAACGGTCTCTACGACCGGCCACGTAGCGCCCTGTCCGAACGGCGACCGCGCAACCATGGCAGACAGTTCCCGACGCATCGAGACCATTTCCTCGACGATCAGCGGAACACCCTTGTCCAACTGCTCGGTGACAATGGCTTCTGCTTCGTCCTGATCATCGGTGATCCAGACGCCCCGGCCGTCGTAGCCTCCGCGGGTTGCCTTGATGACAAGCGGCCAACCGTGTTCGGAACCGAAACGCACGACGTCTTCCGCCCACGTCACTTCGGCGTACGCGGGTACAGGTGCGCCCAGTTCGGCAAGTTTGCGACGCATCAGCAATTTGTCCTGAGCGAAGATCAGAGCCTGCGGCGGAGGCTGAACGTTCACGCCTTCGGCAACAAGAACCTCGAGATGTTCGGTCGGCACGTGCTCGTGGTCGAACGTCAACGCGTTGGAACCGACCGCTGCGCGGCGAAGAGCGTCGAGGTCGGTGTGGCTACCGAGCACGACATCGGGGCTGACCTGAGCTGCCGGCTCGTCCGCAGTCCCGGAGAGCACTCGGAGCGTCTGGCCCAGGGCCACCGCCGCCTGGTGAGTCATCCTGGCCAACTGTCCGCCACCGATCATGGTGACGACGGGCATGGATGCTTTTGCCGGTCGAGGGGTGGTCGGGCGGGCGGGGATCTGCGCGGGATCGTTGTTGCCGGTCACGGCTCTCTATGTTGTCATGTGCCGCGTTCGCCCGTTCATTCAGCGTTCCCAATCTGTGATTCTGCTGATGAATCCGCGGCAAATTGGTGGTAACGCGGTTTCGTTTCGTAAACTCATCTGTTGTGCCATTTGTCGACGGGGTCATTGCCCGCATACCCCAACCGTTTCGTGACATCGCTCTGCGTCACAGCGAGCTGATCAAATTCGCGATCGTCGGCGGAACTACCTTCCTGATCGACTCGGGCATCTTCTACACACTCAAGCTGTCGATCCTCGAATCCAAGCCGATCACGGCCAAGATCATCGCCGGCGTCGTCGCGGTGATCGCGTCGTACATTCTCAACCGCGAGTGGTCGTTCAAGAACCGTGGTGGCCGTGAGCCAGCGCACGAAGCTGCGCTGTTCTTCATCATCAGCGCCATCGGCGTCGTCATCAGCTTCATACCGCTCTACATCTCCAGTTACGTCTTCAACCTGCGCGTACCCGAAGTCAGCTTGGCGACGGAGAACATCGCCGACTTCATCAGTGCGTACGTCATCGGCAACCTGCTGCAGATGGCGTTCCGATTCTGGGCCTTCCGCAAGTTCGTGTTTCCCGACGAGAATCCGGAACCGCTCGAACTGTCCGACACCACAGGATTGTCCGAAACCACAGCGTTATCCGAAACCACAGCGCCTGACCCGGTCATTCCTGATGCCGAAGAGGAGCTCGGGCACTCCTGAGTTTTCCGTCTGCGCGAGCCTTTCGGTCAGCGCGGTTCGCGGTGCGGAACGACGTCCGCGGTCGGCGCAGTGTTGGCCACCGGCAGGAAGACGGCGAACAAGGCAGGCTTACGCCTCTGCAGTTCCAGTCGGCCCCCGTCGGCTTCGATCAGTGCACGTGCGAGCGCCAACCCGACGCCGGTGGACCCGGCCCCCGAAAATCCTCTGTCGAAGATGTGCGGTGCAAGATCGTTCTCCACGCCGGAGCCTTCGTCGGTGACCTCGACGCACACCATCGAGTCACGACGAGACGAACTGCGCCCGGTACCGTCGATCAATCGGACAGACACCGTGCACGTACCTTCACCGTGTTCGAACGAATTGTCGACCAGAACGGAAACAGCTTCACGCAGACGCGAACCTGTGGTCGCGGCCATCACCGCGCGATCGCCGCGTAGGCGGAGCCTGCGTCCCTCTCCGTCGAATTGAGCCTGCCAGTCGCGGGTCACCTGTTCCAGCTCGCCGACTACCGACACCAGACTCGCCGATGACCCACTGGTGCGCGACGAGCGAATCAGGTCGTCGATTCCGTCGGTGAGCCTGTCCACTTGCGCCATGGCTTCCTCGGCCTCGTTCACGACGTCAGGATCTTCGTGAACGGACAACTCGTCCAGGCGCAGCCGCACTGCAGTCAGTCGACTGCGCAGTTGATGCGAGACATCCGCGACCAGCGCGCGTTCTCGTTGCAGCCGCACCGAAATCTCCACAGTTGCCGCGTCGAGGACGTCGGACACGCGGTCGAGTTCGGGGATGTCGTGCCGACGAGGATCCGGCCGGAAGTCACCTTCGGCGAGGCGCGCCGCCCGGTCGGCCACATCCTGCAGCGGATCGGCAAGCCGACGTGCAGTGACCACAGCGACCACGGTGCCTGCCGTGATGGACAGAAGCACGAGCACACCGACGGCCATCACCGCTTGCTTCTGCTGGGTGCGCAAGTTCTCCGACGGCACCTCGAGGCGCAACGAGCCGGACGTTCCCATCGCGAGCGATTCGACGAGTGCGTTCTTGACCGTCGCCTCACCGACGTCGACGCGTGCAGCGCCGTCGACGACGGTCGGATACACGACGACGAGGCGCCCGTCGTTCGGGGTGAGAACCTTGAGCGAATCGGTGTTCAACGCACCTTCGACGAGCCCGTTCGTCCCCTCTTGCGCGATGACCTCAGCGGCCATCCGGTCGAGGCGCACCCGGAGATCACTTCGCGCCACGTCCTCCACCCAGAGCCACGCCGTGTAGATCAGCGGAACCCCCAGCAGCAACGCCGTCATGATCACGACAGCGAGAATCGACTGCAATATGCGACGCCGCATGCCGGCAGTTCCTGATTCTCGAGAAGTTAGTCGGTGTTGATTCGGAAASCGACACCGCGGACGGTGGCAATTCTGCGTTCCACGGCAGGGCCCTCGTCACCGATCTTGCGGCGCAGCCACGACATGTGCATGTCGAGCGTCTTCGATCCACGAAGCTCGACGTCGCCCCACACCTCACGAAGGATCGTATCGCGCGATACTACTTCCCCGGCATGTTCGAGGAGGACCCGCAGAAGTTCGTATTCCTTGTTGGCCAAGGCGATTTCGGAGCCGTTGACGAGTACGCGTCGTGCCGCGGGCTCGAGCCTGATGCCACCGACCTCGACGATCGTGTCCTCGCGGCCACCGTGGCGACGCAGGAGTGCTCGCACACGTGCCATCAACTCGGCGAGGCGAAACGGCTTGCTGACGTAGTCGTCGGCGCCGGCGTCCAACCCGACCACGAAGTCGACTTCGTCGGTCCTGGCGGTCAACATCAGCACGGCGAGCGAGGTGCGATGCGCACGAATCTGTCGACAGACCTCGAGGCCGTCCATGCCCGGAAGGCCGAGATCGAGAATCAACAGATCGAAATCACCTTCGAGCGCCTGCTGCAACGCAGCGGGTCCGGTCGGTTCGACCGTCACCGAATACCCTTCACGCCCCAGTGCGCGGGAGAGGGGTGCGGCAATGGCCTCGTCGTCTTCGGCTAGCAATACGGCAGTCACACGAACAGACTACGGACAACACGCCTTTGCACGTTGATTACCAGCCATTTCGATCGTTCGGGTCGTCGTTTTCACCCGCCGGCCGCTGCGGTGGCTGCGATGGTGGCTGCTGCATGGAATCGAAAACCTGGTGATACAGCAGGGCGTGAACGTGCTCGACGTCGGGAATGTCGTCGAACTCGAGCGGATCGTCACTGGCAGAGGCGATGACCAGAGTTCCGGTCTTGAGCATTCGATCGATCAAGCCGTGGCGGAACTGAACATTGCTGATCCGCCCCATGGGGATGTCGATACCGGTATGCGTGAGCACTCCGTGGCGGATGAGCACCCGCCGATCGGTGACGATGAAATGCGTGAACTTCCAGACCGTGAACGGCGCAACCGATCGCCAGGCCACGACACCGAGCCAGATGATTCCGACGGCAATGGACGACACGGTGCGAGCCGTGCCGTCCAATCTCGTCTGTGCGAGGCCCAACAAGAACCCGGCGACGGCCGTCGCAAGCACGAACGTCAACGCCGGAAGCACCAACATCTTCCAATGAGGATGGCGATGCAGTATCAGTTCCTCGTCCTGAGCGAGGGCGTCTTCGGGATATCCCATGACGGGAAGTCTGCCATCCCGCACCGACTTTCAGGCACACCGACTTTCAGGCACACCCACGTTCAGGGCAACGCTCAGGGCTGAGCGATCTTTCGCAGCACCAACGGGGTCACGACGATGATGATGCCGTACAGCACCATCCACACGCCGACCACGATGCGGAAGACGTCGAGCGAGAGTTCGGGCTGCAGAAGGACGATTGCACCCGCGACGATGCTGATGACTCCGAGCACGATCGACAGACCGCGATCGACGGTGTGCCCGGACGCCGCGTCGACCAGATCGAGAACGCCACGGAATACCCACCAGGCACCGATCACCAATGCGATCAGAACCACCGTCTGCAAAGGGCTACGGAGAACCAGGAATCCGAGGAGCACTGCCAACGCGCCGGAGATCGCGACAAGCGTCCGAGTTCCACCCGAAGCCGTCACGTCCGCGAACGAACGGATGATCTGGACGATTCCGAATCCGAACAACTGAATCGCAATGACCACCGCGACCACGAAAAGGGTGGCATCCGGCCATGCGAGTACGGCGATACCCAGGCCCAATGTGAGGACACCGAGCAGCACCGTCACACCGGTGAGTACGCGGCGAGCGCTCTCGGCCGTCTCGGCTTCGGTCGGAACAACGATCGGTGTGGTCATGACGCCCCTAGGCAGCTCAGTAGATCCCGCAGTTAAATGAAATGAAGGACGGACGGTTGGTTCGAAAACCGGCCAGGGCCAAAAATTAGCACTTTGGTGCCAGAAAATCCGGCAAGGCTCACGATTCGGCTACCGGGGCGGCCCGAAGGTGCGTGATATCACCCGCAGCGACCGCAAAGGTCTCCCCATCTGTTCCCTCGATTTCGATGACAACGCGGCCGGAAGTGTCGACGTCGGTCGCGATACCGAACACCTCCTTGTCGCCCGGCAAGACCGCGCGGACTCGTTTGCCCAGCGTCCCGCAACGCTGCCGGTATTCGGCAGCCAACACAGATGTATCCCATTTCGATGATTCCCAAGCACGGAATTGCGTCGCCAACTCACGGGCGATTGCTCGAACGAGGGTGTCGCGGTCGACAGTCGATGCTTCTTCGATGAGGAGTGATGTAGCGGTCGGGACGGGCAGCTCCTCGACACCCAGGCTCACGTTCAACCCGATGCCCACCACCACCGCGGGATCGGGCGCTGTCCTTGCCACCTCGGCCAGAATTCCGGCGACCTTCTTGTCACCGATGAGAACGTCGTTCGGCCACTTGAGTTCTGCGGGCACTTCGGCCACGTTCCGCAGCGCGTCGACGACCGCGATTCCCGACAGTAGCGGGAGCCAACCCATGTCCGTGAGATTCATTCCGGGCATCGACAGCAGAACCGACATCGAGATCTGCGCTTGCGGCGGACTCACCCACGTGCGCGAATGACGGCCGCGGGCACTCGCCTGATACTCGGCGATCAGAACGTGACGGTCGGCATCCGGATCTGCCGCTCGCGCAAGGAGATCCGCGTTCGTCGAACCGGTCTCCTCGACAACGTCGAGGCGGTTCCAGAAAACGCGCGCGTCGTCGTTGTCACTGCGCACGAGTGCGCGTCGTAGGGCATTGCCGTCGAGGGGCGGTCGGTTCAAGTCGGTCCACATAGCCCCAGCCTATGACGACAGCGAGAATGTACTGGTCAGTAGCTTGAGCCTGCAAGACAGCGACAATCGGACCTGCCTTCGAAGCCCCCCACGCACTCTCGTTAAGCTCACGTCCATGACCACTGTCCAAGAGCCGAACGCGCCGGAGGCGGCGGCCGCACCCGATATCCACACGACCGCGGGAAAGCTCGCGGACCTGCGGAATCGCCAAGCCCAGGCGCAGGCACCGAGCGGCGAAGCCGCCATCGACAAGGTGCACGCCAAAGGCAAGCTGACCGCCCGCGAGCGCATCACCGCCCTCCTCGACGAGGGCTCCTTCGTCGAACTCGACGCACTGGCACGGCACCGAAGTGTGAACTTCGGTCTCGCTGACAACCGCCCGGTCGGCGACGGCGTCGTCACCGGTTACGGCACCATCGACGGCCGCGACGTCTGTGTCTTCTCACAGGACGCCACCGTTTTCGGCGGATCGCTCGGCGAAATCTACGGTGAGAAGATCGTCAAGGTCATGGACCTCGCGATCCGCACCGGTCGCCCCCTCGTCGGCATCAACGAAGGTGCAGGCGCGCGCATTCAGGAAGGCGTCGTATCGCTCGGCCTCTACGGCGAGATCTTCCACCGCAACGTCCAGGCCTCGGGTGTCATCCCCCAGATCTCACTGATCATGGGACCCGCCGCCGGCGGCCACGTCTACTCCCCCGCACTGACCGACTTCGTCGTGATGGTCGACGAGACTTCCCAGATGTTCGTCACCGGCCCCGACGTCATCAAGACAGTCACCGGCGAAGACGTCACGATGGAAGACCTCGGTGGTGCTCGCACCCACATGGTCAAGTCCGGAGTCGCCCACTACGTCGCTTCCGGCGAGCAGGATGCCCTCGACTACGTCAAGGACCTGCTCAGCTACCTGCCGTCCAACAACCAGGCAGCAGCTCCCCGCGGCGAGATCACCGACCCGATCGTCGGTTCGATCGAAGACAGCCTGACCGCTGAGGACATCGAACTCGACACCCTCATCCCGGATTCGGCCAACCAGCCGTACGACATGCACGAGGTCATCCGTCGCATCCTCGACGACGACGAGTTCCTCGAGGTCCAGGCCGAGCGCGCGATGAACATCATCGTCGGTTTCGGTCGCGTCGACGGCCGCTCGGTCGGCATCGTCGCCAACCAGCCCACCCAGTTCGCGGGCTGCCTCGACATCGACGCCTCGGAGAAGGCCGCACGCTTCGTGCGTACCTGCGACGCGTTCAACGTCCCGATCATCACCCTCGTCGACGTTCCCGGTTTCCTTCCCGGAACCGAGCAGGAATACAACGGCATCATCCGTCGCGGCGCGAAGCTCCTCTACGCGTACGGCGAGGCAACGGTCGGCAAGATCACGGTCATCACCCGCAAGGCTTACGGCGGAGCGTACGACGTCATGGGCTCCAAGCACATGGGCGCCGACGTGAACCTGGCATGGCCGACCGCTCAGATCGCCGTCATGGGTGCCTCCGGAGCTGTCGGATTCGTCTACCGCAAGCAGCTTCTCGAAGCCGCGAAGAACGGCGAAGACGTCGATGCATTGCGCCTCAAGCTGCAGAACGAGTACGAGGACACCCTCGTCAACCCGTACGTCGCCGCTGAGCGCGGATACGTCGACGCTGTCATTCCTCCGTCGCACACCCGCGGACAAATCGTTTCCGCATTGCGACTGCTCGAGCGCAAGGCCGTTTCCCTTCCGCCCAAGAAGCATGGGAACATTCCCCTATGACCGCAACCACCGAGGACATTCTCAGCGAAGATGTCGCACTGGCGGAGACTGCACCGACCAACGGTGCGGTCGTCGAGGGAAGCGCGACGGACGCTTCGCTCACGGAGCTGACCGAGACGTCGACCTCCGACGCGTCGGTCATCAAGATCGTCAAGGGTTCGCCCACCGACGTCGAGATCGCGGCACTGGTCAGCGTGCTTGCCGCGGCTGCCGGCAGCGGTCAGGCTCCCGAGTCGAATGTTCCCGCGGAGACCTGGGGCGATCCGACTCAGTTCCACCGCACGCGTGCGCCGTTCTCGCCGTACGCGTACCTGAACCCCGCGATCCGTCGCAGCTGACGATCACTTGCTGACGTGACTCAACTGGTTCTAGCTTCAGCGTCCCCGGCTCGCCTCGCAGTTCTGCGGGCGGCCGGGGTTTCGCCGCTTGTGCGTGTCTCCGGCGTCGACGAGGACAAGATTGCCGACAACCTCGGCCCCGACGCCGCTCCCGAAAAAGTCGTGACGGTGTTGGCGGAGGCCAAGGCCGCCGAGATCGTTCCCGGCCTCGCCGCCGACAATCTCACCGACGTAGTCGTTGTCGGGTGCGATTCGATGCTCCTGATCGACGGGCAACTTCAAGGCAAGCCGGGCAGCGTCGATATTGCCCGAAAGCGATGGGCCGCAATGGCCGGACGCAGCGCCACTCTCTTGACCGGGCACTGTGTCCTACGCGTCGCCGACGGCCGCATCGTTCGCATGGCCTCGGATCACAGCGCAACAGTGGTTCATTTCGCGCAACCGTCCACCGAAGATCTCGAGGCATACCTGGCAACGGGCGAACCGCTCCAAGTCGCCGGAGCATTCACGCTCGACAGTCTCGGCGGCTGGTTCGTGGAGAGGATCGAGGGTGATCCCTCGAGTGTCATCGGTATCGGATTACCTTTGGTACGAACACTTCTCGAGCGTGTCGGGGTTTCCGTCTCGGATCTCTGGCGCACGCAGAGCATCTTCTGACACGATTTCTCCAAGCACGTTTTCTCCACGCACGTTTTCTCCAAGCACCACTGACCAGCCTCGCATCGGGTTAATGCCGATGCGAAGCTGGTCGTTTTGTTATCGCCGAAGAGGTTTGCCCCCTCAGGTTTTGAATGTGGTGTTCGCCGGCCGCGGGTGCTGGCCGGGGTCGATCGAGGGCGGCGGGATGAACCACGGTTTGTTGTCGACCCCGATTCGGATTTCCCATTTCCCGACGAACCTGGATTTGCGGTGCATCAGCCGGTGATGCGAACGGCACAGCAGGACAAGGTTGCTCATCACCGTCGGCCCGCCGTTGGCCCAGTGCCGAATATGGTGCGCATCCGTCCAGGCCGGTACACACGTGCAGCCGGGGAACGCGCAGCCTTTGTCGCGGGCGATCAACGCCACTCGCTGTTCGGCGGACACCAACCGTTTCCCGGGTTTCGCATCCAACGGCGCCCCGTGGTCGTCGAGCAGAACAGTCGACAGGAAACAGTCACACCCGAGGAGTCTGGTCTGCGACACGGACAGTGGTCCGAGCCAGGACATGTGCCCGACATCAAGATCGGCCGGCTCCAGTGAGCCGTCATCACCCGAATCCGAAGACTGTGCGGCACAACCCCGATGCTCAGCCAAATCACGAGCATTGATGTGCACGTTCACATGCGGCCGCTGACCACCATCCGTACCGGTCTTGGCGCAGTCCAAATACCGGCGGATCAGTTCGGTGAACCCGTCCGCCGTGCGTTTCGCCGCAGACCGAGAATCCGGGGTTCCATCAGGTGCCGGGGTCGGCATCGTCAGATTCGACAACGCCGACAACAACATTTCACCGGTGAGAGCATCGAAATCACCGCGCACCACCACCCGACCGTTCAACGT